>VFKK01000317.1 GCA_009885605.1 Cyclobacteriaceae bacterium
GATAAATTCGGGACTTATTTTTGACGAAGAATCAACTAAAATCTTTTAGCCCATACTCATGAATCTTAGAATTAAAAATGTCGATAACCTCAGCTTTGCGGGGAAAAAAGCACTGATCCGGGTGGATTTCAACGTGCCGCTTGATGAGCATAATAATGTCTCTGACGACACTCGAATCCAGGCTGCGCTGCCTACCATCAATAAAATTTTGAACGATGGCGGTTCTGTGATTTTGATGTCTCACTTGGGCAGACCAAAAGGCGGACCTGAGGATAAATATTCATTGAAGCATATCTTTGTTTCCCTTGAAAAAGCTCTGGGACGTCCTGTTCAATTTGCTTCTGATTGCATCGGAACTGAACCTGAGATGTTGGCTTTGGCATTGAATCCAGGAGAAGTTTTATTGCTTGAAAACCTCAGGTTTTACAAAGAAGAGGAAGCCGGAGATGAGGAATTCGCAAAGAAACTTGCCAAACTTGGAGATATCTATGTGAACGATGCTTTTGGAACGGCACACAGAGCGCATGCTTCCACAGCTGTAATTGCACAGTTTTTTATCGAAAAAGTATGTGGCTATCTGATGCAGTCTGAATTGAAAAATGCGGACATGGTGCTGGATAATCCTGAGCGTCCATACACAGCCATCATGGGCGGTGCAAAAATCGCCGATAAGATTTTGATCATCGAGCGATTGCTTGACAAAGTTGATAACCTGATCATTGGTGGAGGAATGTCCTATACGTTTGCAAAAGCACTCGGGGGCACCATCGGTGATTCTTTGCTGGAAGCTGACAAAATGGACTTCGTTCTGGAGCTGATGGAGACTGCGAAAGCAAAAGGTGTCAATCTGATCCTTCCCGTTGATTCAATTACTTCTAAAGCATTTGCGAATGATGCTGAGCAAGGGGTAGCTAATAAAGGTGAAATTCCTGACGGCTGGATGGGCTTGGACATCGGACCAAAATCCCGTGAGATTTTCAAAGAAGTAATTTTGAAATCAAAAACTATCCTTTGGAACGGCCCCATGGGTGTGTTTGAAATGGATTCGTTTGACAAAGGAACAAAGGCTGTTGCGGAAGCAGTAGCCGAGGCCACCAGAAACGGTGCTTATTCCCTGATCGGTGGAGGTGACTCAGCTGCTGCAGTAAATAAGTTTGGCTATACAGATCAGGTTTCCTTTGTCTCTACTGGAGGCGGAGCATTGCTGGAGCACATGGAAGGGAAAGTCCTTCCGGGAGTTGCCGCTCTGGAACCAGGGTATACTGGAAAACATTGAAATAGAAAAAGGGCCGATAAGGCCCTTTTTCTATTTCAATTTGATTTCCACCAAAACCGGAAAATGGTCCGAAGGATATTTTTTCCCATAATTATCAGTGAGGATACCATGTCGGATTACTTCGATTTTTCCATTGATAAAGACATGATCGATGATTCCATCAGGCATTTTTTCCCAATCAAATCCGCTAAAAGTGCCGGCAGGACCATAGGCAGGAATCTTCGAGATCAACCGTGCATCCTGCCAAACGGGATTTGCGGTAATCGTTGAATAGGCGGGATTGTCGGGAGTGACATTGAAATCACCCATCAAAATCACCGGTAATTTTTTTGTGTTGATCTTCTCGATTTGCGCCATCAGCAGTTTACTGCTTTCCTCTCGCGCTTGTTGGCCGATGTGGTCGTAATGGATGTTAAATACGAAGAATGTCTTATTCGATTTGTCTTTGAATTTCCCCCAGGAACAAATCCGATTCAATGCTGCATCCCAACCCTTGCTTGGGGTTTCGGGAGTTGGGGAAAGCCAGAAAGTACCCTGATCTAATAATTTGTACTGGGCGGGATCGAAAATAATGGCCGTGTATTCACCTTTCTTACCTCCGTCATCTCTGCCTACACCAAGATAGGAATAGCCCAAACCTGAACTCATTTGCTCGATTTGATGATGAAGACCTTCCTGGGTTCCAAAGAGTCCGATTTCATGAAAATTGATCAGACCAATGACATGCGGGAGTCGGTCTTTCCAGAGATTTCCGACGTCATTTGTGTTATCCCACCGCACATTGAAAGTTGCCATCGTATGATTTTGAGCAAAAACCGGCTGCCAAATCAATGGGCTTAAGAATAGGAGAAGAAGGAAAATTTGGGGGATTATAACAGTGTTGAGTTTCATAATGCAGAACTAATTGCAGGGAAATGGCTTATCAATTAAAATTGCAATCTATTTTTATCAAATGAAAACCATTTATCCCAAAGACCTCGGCCCCCAGGATTTTCACAGTTTGCTGCAGGGGAGCGTGGCACCTCGCCCGATAGCTTTTGCCAGCACAGTTGATAAGGAAGGAAATGTCAATCTGAGCCCTTTTAGTTTTTTCAACATGTTCAGCACCAATCCTCCCATTTTGATTTTTTCTCCTTCGCGAAGAGTGCGGGATAATACTACCAAACACACCCTGGAGAATGTGCTGGAAGTGCCGGAAGTGGTGATTCACATCGTCAATTACGGCTTGGTGGAGCAAATGTCTCTGGCGAGTACCGAATATGGAAAGGGTGTAAATGAGTTTGAAAAAGCCGGTTTGACAGCGATTGATTCCTTACATGTAAAGCCACCCAGAGTGAAAGAGGCGCCGGTATCATTTGAGTGCAAGGTGATTGAAATAAAGCCCTTGGGAACTGGTGGCGGAGCAGGCAATCTGGTGATTTGTGAAGTATTGGTGGCGCATATCAGCGAATCGATTCTGGATGATTTCGGAGTGATTGATCCAAATAAACTGGATGCTGTGGCCCGTCTCGGAGGAGATTGGTATTGCCGGGCAAGCGGTGATTCTTTATTCAAGATTGCAAAACCACTTCGTACCATGGGAATCGGAGTTGATTCAATTCCGAATGAGATCAGAAACAGTTTGGTACTCAATGGGAATAATCTTGGCAGACTGGGAAACGTGGAGCAATTGCCGAGTGAAGAAGAATTAGCAGCTTTCGGCAAAACTCCGGAAATTCTGGAAATGCACGTACGATTCCAAAATGATCCCGAATCCTGGCTGGACCATTTACACCGCTTTGCAAAAGATGAACTGGAGGCAGGAGAAGTTGAAAAAGCCTGGTTGATTTTACTTCAAAAACAATAAAAAAAAGCCCCGAATTCTTCCGGAGCCGTTTGTATTATTTGATGTTTATTTCCTGAGGCATCCTTACCTGTATGCCTTGGTAGTTTTTCAGCTTTTGTACTTTCTGATACATCGGATAGCTTTCTCCCAATTCAGCTTTTATCCAGCCAACCCGAACATTGTCTCCAAAGTCTTCAATGAAGGATTCGAACCAGGGCTTTTGCGCAGGATAGTACACAACGCGATAATCGTCACCAGCTCCGATTCTACCGGCAGCAATTTCGATGGTAGTTTCCAATCCTCCCAAGATATCAACCAATCCTCTTTCTTTAGCTTGGGCACCTGTCCAAACTCTGCCTGAAGCGATTGCTTTCACCGAGTCCGGATTCATTTTTCTACCCTCGGCTACTCTCTTTATGAAAGTCTCATATCCTTCCTCCACATTGGTCTGAACAATCATTCGCTCGACTTCGGTCATTTGTCTGGCCGGATTCATAAAGTCAGAAAGCTCTCCGGTATTGACAACATCTGTGGTCACTCCCAGTTTTTCATTCAGCAATTCTTCGACATTGAACCAAAGACCGAAGATTCCGATGGAACCAGTGATCGTATTCGGCTGGGCTACAATAGTGTCGGCAGGAGCGGAGATATAATATCCGCCTGAGGCTGCTACTTCTCCCATGGATACATAAAGCGGTTTTGCTTTTTTAGCTTCCACCATCTCTCTCCAGATTACTTCGGAGGCAAGGATAGATCCTCCCGGAGAATTGACTCTCAGGATAATTGCTTTGATGTTTTCGTCCTTTCTTGCGGCGCGAATTTCCTCAGCGAATTTATCAGAGCTGATAGCTCCATCTGATTTTCCGCTCACGATATCACCTTCGGCGATGATGACGGCAATTCTATTCTTAGAAGTTACATTTTTTGATTTGACGGTTGAGTTCAGTTCGGTAGCGTTAATCTTTGAAATCTTATCATCTTCTCCGATTCCAAGCTTTGCTTTCAGTTTGCCTTCGATTTCATCCTCATAAGCTAAAGCGGTCGCCAAACCGTATTTTACTGCATCTGCCGGCTTTCTTACCAGCATTTGAACGTTGATTTTGGTCAAACTATCCAGATTCATTTTTTTGGATGCCGCTATCCCTTTAAGTGCATTGTTGTTGATGTCATCCAGAAAAGACTGAGTTTGCAGCCTGTTTTCAGGACTCATTTTATCGAGAATGAAAGGTTCGACTGCGCTTTTGAATTCACCTACCCGGAAAACCTCAGGCTTGATTCCGACTTTTTCGAAGAAACCTTTGATGAAAATCACCTCAGAAGAAAAGCCATTGAAATCAATTGCTCCCATTGGATTCAGGTATAATTCATCCGCGACAGATGCGAGATAATATCCGCCTTCTGTGTAGGCTTCGTCATAGGCCACAATAAATTTTCCTGAAGTTTTGAAATCCTCCATTACTTCTCTCAACTCAAGGAGATTTGCTTGTCCGGCCATTATTAAGCCGGTATTGAGGTAAATACCTTTAATATTATCGTTGGTTTTGGCTTCCCTGATTGCTTTCTTAAGATTGACCAAACCTGCGTTGAATTCTCTTCCGAAAGGATTTCCCAAAAAGGAAAGATCCATATCATCCTCAGAAGTCCGCTCTACCAGCGATCTACCATTCAGGTTGAGATGAAGGATTGAATTTTCTTTAACCGTGACTTCTTTTTCACCGGTAGCAGCAATCATTGCAATTATTCCGAAGGTGACAAGGACACTCAGAATACTGAAAATGAAAAGCCCGACAATGACAGCGAGAACGTTTCCTAAGAATTTCATGTGTAGTTAATTTAAAGGCCAAAATAACTTATTTTGGCTGATGTTTACAAAAGGCTAATAACGAACGAAATGTTTGCAAAGGTTGTGCTGATTCTTGGAGGAAATCGGGGGGATAGGGAAGAATTAATAAATCTGGCAGTTAAATATATTTCTGAAAAAAACCATTTCGTCTCTGGATCGGCCATTTATGAGACTCAGGCATGGGGAAACGTCGCAAAAGGCAATTTTTTGAATCAGGTAATTCAGATTGAAACTTCAGTTTCTCCGCAGAAACTTTTGGAGCAGACTCAGGAGATAGAAGATAAACTAGGCCGAAAGCGGACAGAAATATGGGGTGACCGGACAATGGACATCGATATTTTGTATTTCGGGGATGAGGTTATTCGTACTCCGAACTTAACAATCCCACACCAACTCATGCATGATCGACGGTTTGTGTTGGTCCCTTTGGTGGATATTCTGCCGGACATGATTCATCCTATTTTTGGCAAAAGCAATCGAATACTTCTGGAAGAATGCACGGATCCTTGTGAGGTTGTGGTTTTCAAGGGAAAGTAAAAACGATCCGCATGGAATTCGAGTCTTTTTGATTTATAATCCTGAAACTTCAGCTTCCGGATAGATTTTTTTCACCAGACCCTGAAGCACTTTTCCCGGCCCGCATTCTACAAACTGAATCGCCCCGTCTTTCACCATGTTTTGAACTGACTGAGTCCATTTCACCGGGGCAGTAAGTTGGGCAATGAGATTTGCTTTGATTTCATTTACATCACTCACAGCGGTCGTGCTTACATTCTGGTAAATCGGGCAGATAGGATTACTGAAATGAGTTGACTCGATAGCGGATTGTAATTTCTCTCTTGCCGGCTCCATCAAAGGAGAGTGAAATGCTCCCCCAACTGGTAGCGGCAAGGCTCGCTTAGCACCTGCAGCCTTCATTAATTCGCAGGCGATCTCAATTCCTTTATTGGATCCTGAAATTACCAATTGACCCGGGCAGTTATAATTAGCCGGAACGACGATTTCTTCAGTGATTCCCGCGCAAATTTCTTCTACTTTTTCGTCAGCCAAACCGAGTATCGCAGCCATAGTTGAAGGATTGATTTCGCAGGCTTCCTGCATGGCCATTGCCCGCTGATAGACGAGTTTCAGTGCGTCTTCGAAAGCAAGGGTTCCATTGGCAACCAAAGCACTGAACTCCCCAAGTGAATGACCCGCCACCATGTCCGGTGCAAAGCCAGGAGTGGTTTTAGCCAAAATCACGGAATGGAGAAAAATCGCAGGTTGGGTCACCCTTGTTTGTTTCAATTCTTCATCAGTTCCTTCAAACATGATGTCAGTAATCCGGAATCCCAGTATATCATTTGCCTGCTCAAAAAGAGCTTTGGCGCCAGGGTTTTCTTCGTAAAGGGCTTTTCCCATTCCTGGAAACTGGGCTCCCTGGCCCGGAAAAACAAATGCCTTCATAGATTCGAGTTTGATTGTGTGGCGCAAATATAAAGGTTTTCCCTAAGCTGGAAATTTGTTGAGGGCCTTATCAATTATTTTATAATATGGCTGAAATGGGCTTTAAAAACAGATTCTTTATTTTTCTCAATCCAGTTCAAGAAGGCTTTGACGGCTGGGTTATGATTTTTTTGCTTTAGCCAGACTAAGGTCCAATTTGCTGTAAGTGGAAGTCCCGGATACTCCAGGACAGTAATTCTTTTGTCGATTATCTCCTGAGTCATTGAAAAATTTGATAAAAGTGAAGCTCCAAGTCCTGCCATTACAGCTTGTTTTACAGCTTCGTTGGTAGAAAGATCCATTTTACTGTTTACGGTAAATTTCTTCTCAGTGAAAAACTTCTCCATCATTACGCGAGTTCCCGAACCTTTTTCCCTCAATACAAAAGGGATCTTTTCCCAGTTTCCTTTTTCAATTTCGGCTCGATAGGCTTCGGCATTTTCGGGTGCGCAGGCCAGATACCATTTATTTTCAGCAAGAATTATGCTGTCCAAATCGAGCTCCTCTGGTACCATCGAGACCAAAGCCAGGTCAGTGGTATTTTCCTGAAGATGTGAAATCACGGTAATTCGATTTGATACTTCCAGATTCATCTCCAGATGCGTGTGGATTTTTAAAAAATCCGACATGATATAAGGCATCAGGTACTTACCGGTGGACACAGTAGAAATCTTAATTTTCCCGGTGAGGAGTCCTTTCATTTCCAACACTCTGTTTTGGATCAATTCGAGTTCGGCGAAGATCTTGTTTGCAGTTTCGACTAATTCCCCTCCGAAAGAAGTGATATGAATTTGTTTACCAATAATCTCTGTCAGAGGTATTTCAAACTGATCCTGAAGGTTTTTGAGCTGAATAGAAACAGCCGGTTGGCTCATATTCAATGACACAGAAGCCTTAGTGATACTTTTTTGCCTGGCAATTGCCTGTAATATCCGGAGATGATGAAGAGATATGTTCATAAACAAATTAAATATATAAGCTTATACTCATAAAAAAATAATATGTTTTACTTTTTTTTCAACAAATCCAACTTCATCTTTGCATCATGGATTTTCAAATACTTCTAAACAACCTCACTAATCCAAGCTTGCTCTTTTTCGTGTTGGGCATTTTGGCAGTCAGATTAAAAAGTGATTTGGAGATTCCTCCTACGAGTGCCAAGTTTATAGCACTCTACCTCATGCTTTCAATTGGCTTCAAAGGGGGGCAGGAATTGTCTCACAGCGAGTTTAATCTGGGTATACTCGGTGCTTTGGCATTTGGAATAATTATTTCTGCAGTGATTCCTTTCTATACTTTTTTTCTCCTGAAGAAAAGACTTGGAACTGCTAATGCCGCTGCGATATCAGCTGCTTACGGTTCTATCAGTGCGGTGACATTTGTGGCAGCTGTTTCATTTCTGGATCTTCAGGGACAGACTTTTGGCGGACATATGGTTGCAGTGATGGCTTTGATGGAAGCGCCGGCCATCATTTCGGGTGTGATTTTATTGGAGAAATATTCGGAGAAGAAGTCCCAAGGAGGGAAAAGGGAAGTCATTTTGCATGCTTTTACCAACGGGAGTGTACTTCTGATTTTAGGAAGTCTGGTGATTGGATTGATTGCTGATGAAAAACAGGCAGAAGGAATCAAGCCCTTTGTTACTGATATTTTTAAAGGATTTTTGGCTGTATTCCTGCTAGATATGGGAATCTCAAGCGGGAGAAAGCTAAAAAGCTTTTTCAAATACGGATATTTCTCAAGTGTTTTTGCAATCCTCGTTCCCTTGTTTAACGGATGTGTAGTGGCGTTCCTGAGTTTTTGGATTAGTCCCGAGGCTGGTGATCGGTTTATTTTTGCGATTTTGGCAGCAAGCGCCTCTTACATAGCTGTACCTGCTGCTATGAAGCTGGCAAACCCTGAAGCTGATGAAGGCTTATACATTCCCATGGCTCTTGCGATCACTTTTCCATTCAATCTCACCGTTGGAATGCCTGTTTACTGGATAATCATTCAATATTTTTAAACAGGGAAGTTTTCCTTGCTAAGGAACTTTGCCTTTTCTTCTGGAGTCGGAATTCGGCAGGTGCTTTTCTTGCCAAACCAACGATATCGATTTTTTCCAATAAAATCATAGGCCGGATCACGGAGCGATTTTGGAAGAAAAATAAGGGGATAAAAAATGGGCCAAAAGCCGGAAAGCCTCCGGGCTATTTTTAAGGCAGCAGTACTTTTGTAAAAGATCTTCCCGTTTTCAAATAGTACAAGGCTATCAAGATAATCCTCATCAACATTGTGAACGGACAGGACGGCTTTGCTAAATGAATCCTGCAATGCTCCCACGAGAAATTTGTTGTGGGGATCCCTTTTGATAATGAAATCTATGGAAGCATTGCAGAGGTTGCAGACACCGTCAAAGAAGACGATGGATTTGGATTGGCTCATTTAAGAAGCTGGATGGTTCCCTTAAGGCTTTGTTCCTTTTTTGCAGGGTCCAACACATCAAACTGAACCTTGCCTGAATAGTAATAAGTGCCCGCAGGAAGCTCATTTCCATTTTTATCTCTTCCGTCCCAACGAATGAAAACATCGTTTTCAGTGGATTCCAAGCTATTGTATGAGAATACTTCAACTCCCCATCTATTGACGATGAAGATTTCAACTCCCAGAACAAATCTTGGACATTCAGAGAAGGGATTATCAAAGGCCATGAAGGTTTCGTTCAGACCGTCTCCATTGGGAGTGAATGCGTTTGGAAGAATGTATTTGGGACAATTGTCCACACAAACCACGTTGCTTGGCTCACTTTCATTACCTGATCTGTCGACAGCAGTAATGTAGTAGCAACCTCTGTAATTTGGCAAATTGTTTATTCTCGTTTCAATTTCCAAAGCTGAAAGCTCCGCGATCAGTTCGAATTGCCCTTCTTCTCCGTCAGCAGTGAAATACAATTTGTAACCGCTGAGCTCGTCGTCACAATTGCCGGAGAAATTCGGTTTCCAGCTGAGGTCATGGTAATAGGTGTTCACATTACATGCTACCTCTGAAAGATATTCTTCGCAGACCGGACCTTCGAACGTGATGACGGGCGGACATGGTAGTCGGTTGTCATCAGGTTTAGCGCAGACGATCTGTGATTTATTTTCCAAAGGATAGATTAGCCCTGTAATATTGTATGCTCCCTTACTCACGACGTAGTAGCAATATTCAATTTCTTTTTTCAGCGGAATTCCGTTTGAACTTCCATCATCGAAATATTTGAATCCTGCCTGAGTCACATCGACTTCAGCGATTTTTACAAAAGTATTGGCATCAGCAGCCGCAGCGTCAGTTCGATTTCGATAGACGTCGTGCTTGTATTGAGAAATTGAATTGTTCCATGGAACTGTGAATGTCCAATTCAATTCAATGGCCTCATTAATAATTGTTGGTTCCAATCTCACCGAAGAAGCTGAGGAAGAAGTGTCAATCTTGAGGTTGTTATCAAGTAATACAACCCGATAGTTGTACACCAGATTTTCGGTATTCAGGGATTTGTCAGTAAATAACGTGTCTTTGGTAACTCCCAGGGAAATTCTGCCCTGACTTCCCGTAAAGCCGTTATTGCGTATCAATTCATAACTATAAGGTCCCGGAAACTGGGTTTTGTCGATGTCATAAGGAGGGGTCCATTTGACAAAAATCTGCCCATTCACAGGGTCCGTAGCCTCAACACTTACATTGGTTATGATCGGAACGTCTACATCTATTGTGACACAGATTTCATCCGACACTATACTTTCTCCGGCTCTTGGTTGAGGATAAGCTGCCACTAAACGATAGCAATACGTATTGCCGGGTGCCAAACCTTCTCCACCATTCAAATCTTTAAAACTAAACGTCGCCATGTCGGTAGTTCCGATTAGTTCATATCCGGGTCTGATTCCCGTTTCGCAGGAATCTGGCTCATAAGGATCAGAATTTATTCTTCTCCAAATCTGCATTTCAGTGGCTGAATTGGCACACACATATGGATCCCAATTGAGCTCCACTGACCTTCCTTCCTTCTGTTCTATTTCATCAAAAACCGGTGGTGGTCCAATTATTTTTATTTTCCAGGTTTTGATATCCACCAACTTAGGTCCGGAACTAGGCTGATCAGTGATTCTCACCCGGACTTCATATTCTCGGGCACGGACATGATTGCAGACCGTTTGCCATGTGAAATTGACTATTCCCGGACTCGGCTGGAATTTGCTCAAAGGCAAATAGGACGCCGGGGAGGTGGTGATTTCCATCGGCTCCCCAAAAATCTCAATTTTGACAGGGTCTCCATCAGGGTCTTCACCTTGGATAATATCTTTAATCAGGGTGCCAGCAACGACGCAAAGATCAGGTGGTAAAATCAGTTCAGGTCGCCGGTTATTCGAATTTTCGATGATAATCTGCATGTCTCGGACGACAAATCCGATTAGCACCCATTTCCCGTCTAATTTTCGATATTCCTTGATTTTAAAAGCAACATTGAACTGGCCTGCGGTCCCTGGAGCGTCCCAAACCAGATCTCCAAAAATGGGATCCAGTGTTAAAAATGGAGGTGTTGATCCATCCTCCTGCTTGAAACTGAATTCTGAGGTAGCCGGGCTTCTATAGTTATTTACTGGTCTTTGGAAAGCTTGCTTGGGCACATCCATTTCGTAAGCCAAGCTATCTCCATCCGGGTCGTAGGCGCCAGGATTATGAATGTAGCGGACGTTAATAGCACCGTTATCTACTGGCGGAATGGTCAAAACAGGTGAATTGTTTACTCCGATGAAAGGGTCAATGGTGATCTGAGTTTCAACATAAAAAGGAGTGTCAACA
>VFKK01000325.1 GCA_009885605.1 Cyclobacteriaceae bacterium
AAGCGATCCCAAAAAATACCGCCACGCCTTCCAACCAGGTCATATTACTTATCCCTTCCTGCAATCCCTGAAGCAGCCATTGTAAATCCATTTTCGAAATAAACCAATTTTAAGAGATAAATGGGTCAGTAAATTGCAAATGGTGGATAGAAAGAAGCACCACTTACTATTGACTACTTACAATTATTACAACCAATTGTCCGATTCCAGTGTTACCTCCGTATCTTTGCCAGCTATGACTTTGAGCACTTTATCCGCTAAAATCGACATCGACGACCTCGATCCAAGAGAATATATCATCATCAAAAACGCCCGGGTCAACAACCTGAAAAGCCTGAGCGTCGCCATTCCCAGAAACAAGTTTGTGGTCATCACCGGACTCTCGGGTTCGGGCAAATCTTCATTGGCATTTGATACACTTTTTGCTGAAGGCCAAAGAATGTACGTGGAGAGTTTAAGTTCATACGCTCGTCAGTTTCTTGGCAGAATGGAAAAACCTGACGTCGAATACATCAAAGGAGTAGCTCCTGCGATCGCAATTCAGCAGAAAGTCAACACTAAAAATCCACGCTCGACAGTCGGCACCACGACCGAGATCTACGATTACCTGAAGCTGCTTTTCTCCCGGATAGGGAAAACATACTCGCCGGTTTCAGGCAAAGAAGTAAAGCATAATACCGTCACAGACATCGTGGACTACGTTTTGTCTTTCGAAGAAGGCGACAAAGTCATGATCTCCTGCCCGCTTCAAATCGAGCGGGGACGCAAAATCGAGCAAGAACTCGAGCTATTGATTCAAAAAGGCTACACCAGAATCCTGATCAACGGGGAAGTATTTTTTGTAGAGGAATTACTGGGAGAAAAGAAGGTCCCGAAAGGCAAATACGAGATCCTGATAGATCGAGTGACTGTTAGCAAAGACGACGAAGACAATCAATTCCGAATTGCTGACTCCGTTCAGACAGCGCTTTACGAAGGTCATGGCGATTGCAAAATCACCATTCCTGAAAAAGTAACAAAGGATTTTTCTGACAGATTTGAATTGGATGGAATGAGTTTCGAACTCCCATCCGTTAATTTTTTCAGTTTCAATAATCCATTTGGGGCCTGCAAAACCTGTGAAGGTTTCGGCAATGTGATGGGAATCGATCATGACCTGGTGATTCCTGATAAGGAAATGTCTGTTTACGAAGGAGCAATTGCGCCTTGGCGAGGTGAGTCAAGTCGCCAATGGCTGGAACCTCTTTTGAAAAAAGGAATCGAATTCGACTTTCCGATTCACCGCTCTTACAACGAGCTAACCGAGAAAGAGCAGAAATTAATCTGGACCGGAAACAAGTATTTCCAGGGGTTGAATGCGTTTTTCGAGGATCTGGAAACAAAGACTTACAAGATCCAATACCGGGTGATGCTCTCCAGATTCCGTGGTCGTACAACTTGTCCGGATTGTAAGGGAACTCGCTTGCGAAAAGATGCCTCCTACGTCAAAATCAACGGAAAATCCATTATTGATTTGGTGCTGATGCCAATTGAAGATGCGCTGGGTTTCTTCAATAAACTGGATTTGGCAGAGTATGAGGCTAAAGTGGCCAACCGACTTTTGAAAGAAATCCAAAGCCGACTGGACTACATGGATCAAGTCGGTTTGGGTTATCTGACGCTGAATCGATTGACTTCCAGTCTTTCCGGTGGGGAATTTCAGCGGATCAAATTGGCAACTTCCCTGGGTTCTGCACTGGTGGGATCCATGTACATTTTGGACGAACCCAGCATCGGACTTCACCCAAGAGATACTGATAGATTGGTTGGTGTATTGAGATCCTTGCGGGACATGGGCAATACCGTGATCGTGGTAGAGCATGAGGAGAAAGTGATGAAAGCATCCGATCAGATCATCGACATCGGTCCTGATGCAGGTGTGCATGGCGGAGAATTGCTTTTCCAGGGCCCAATCGAGGAATTAATCACTTCCGCCAATACGTACACTGCCAAATACCTGCGTGGTGAAGAGAAGATTTTCATCAAAAATGGCAACCGAAGCTGGAAGGATTTCATCCTGGTAAAAGGTGCCCGGGAAAATAACCTGAAGAATCTGACGGTGAAATTCCCGCTGAATACCTTAACCGTCGTGACCGGAGTATCGGGTTCGGGTAAGTCAACACTGATCAAAAAAGTGCTTTATCCAGCTTTGGGTAAAATGCTCGGAACAGTCATCGACGAAAGCGGAAAATATGACAGGATCGAAGGCGATTACAAATCCATTAATCAGATTGAATTTGTGGATCAAAACCCGATCGGCAAGTCTTCCCGCTCCAATCCTGTGACTTATGTGAAAGCGTACGATGCGATTCGGACGCTCTTTTCGGAACTGCCGCTATCCAAGCAAAGAAATTACAAACCTGCTTTCTTCTCCTTCAACGTGGATGGCGGTCGCTGCGAAGCGTGCGCCGGAGAAGGCACCACCACGGTGGAAATGCAATTCATGGCGGATATTCATCTGCTCTGCGAATCCTGTAAAGGGAAGCGCTTCAAGAATGAGATTCTTGATGTCAAATACCGAGACAAAGACATCTCCGAAGTGTTGGATTTGACGATCGACGAGGCCTTGGAATATTTCAAAGGGAAAACCCAAATCATCAATAAGCTTCAGCCACTTCAGGAAGTTGGGCTTGGATACATCGGAATGGGACAATCGAGCAACACCCTTTCCGGAGGAGAAGCTCAGCGAGTGAAACTGGCGTCTTTTCTGGGAAAAGGAGGAACAAAATCCGGGGACCATATTCTCTTTATTTTTGACGAACCCACAACCGGACTTCACTTCCACGACATTAGTAAGTTGCTTCACTCCATCAATGCGCTCATCGATCAGGGTCACTCGGTGATTATCATCGAGCACAATACCGAGGTGATCAAGTCAGCCGATTGGGTAATTGACCTGGGTCCCGAGGGAGGACATAAAGGCGGATACCTGACTTTTGCCGGAACTCCTGAAGACATGATGCGGGAAAAGGATAATTATACTGCGAAGTACTTGAGGGAGAGTTTTGTGTAAACGGTTGAGGTTTTGAAAACCCCGAAGTTTTCTATATTCGATACGAATTTTGGGATCTTAGCTCAGTTGGTTTAGAGCG
>VFKK01000173.1 GCA_009885605.1 Cyclobacteriaceae bacterium
CGTAAAGCTGGTACTGTAGCGCTGAGTGATCAGCCTACTACATTCCAGAGTGGTTTGATCAAAAAGTTCAACTGCATTCATATCCTTGAATATACCCTTTTATTTACGATTTATTTTCTTTCAACACTTCCTTGGCCACTACATGACCTGAAATCAAAGAAGGTGGAACACCTGGTCCTGGCACGGTGAGTTGCCCAGTGTAATACAAGTTATTCACCTTTTTGTTTTTTAACGAAGGTTTCAGAATTGCAGTTTGAAGAAGTGTATTTGCCAATCCATAAGCATTTCCTTTGAATGCATGGTAGTCGGCCTTAAAATCAGAATGGGCATAAGATCTTTTGTAAATCACATGAGATCGGATTTCCTGTCCACTGATTTTCTCCAAACGATCCATTATGATTCCGTAATATTTTTCTCTTGTCTCCTCAGAATCCTCGAGATCCGGAGCCAACGGGATCAACAAAAATAAGTTTTCCATCCCTTCCGGAGCCACACTTGGATCGGTGATCGATGGAACTGAAGCGTAAAAAAGTGGTTTTTCCGGCCATCTTGGATTTTTATAGATCGCATCTGCATGCGGTCCAAGTGGCTCATCAAAAAATAAATTATGGTGCTTCAGGTTGTTCAGGCGCTTATTTACTCCAATGTAAAAGAGCAAACTTGATGGTGCCATCACTCTTTTGTCCCAATATTCTTCCGTGTAATTGCTGTATTTTGGATTGATCAAATGTTTATCCACGTGATGGTAATCTGCTCCCGCCACGACCACATCTGCCTCGATTTTTTCACCCGATTTTAACCTGACTCTTTTAGCAATGCCGTTCTCGATTTCGATTTCTTCGACTTCTGCATCGTATCGAAACTTAACTCCTTTTTCTTCTGCCAAACTGACCATTCCTTTAATGATCTCATGCATTCCTCCCATCGGATACCAAGTTCCCAATGCGATATCTGCATAATTCATTAAGCTGTAAAGTGCGGGAATATTATCTGCAGTCTCTCCAAGAAAGAGAACCGGAAACTCCATCAATCGAATGATTTTCTCGTGGGAAAAGTACTTTCTCACGTGCTTGGACATGGATTGGAAAATGTCCATCCGCATCATGTCCAACAGCAATCCCGGAGCTGTGAATTCAAAAATAGATCGGCTTGGTTTGGTTACAAGGTCATGAATGCCTACCTCGTATTTATATTTGGCCTGGGCCAAGAACTCTTCAAGTCTTTTACCTGCTCCCGGCTCCAACCCTTCAAACATGGCTTTGAACTCATCCAGATTTGCAGGAATATTCAGGATATCATTTTCACCATAGACCACTGCGTAGGAGGGATCAAGGCGAATTAAATTGTAATAGTCTGATGTCTTCTTACCAAAATGTTCGAAGTACCTATCGAAAACATCCGGCATCCAATACCAACTGGGACCCATATCAAAAACGAACCCCTGATGTTCGAACTTACGAGCTCTTCCACCGGGGGATTCATTTTTTTCTAACAGGGTTACTAAACAACTATTTGCTGCTAAATGGGTGGCCGCAGACAGTCCGGCAAATCCGGATCCTATTACCACCACTTTTTTCTGACTCATTGGATTAGTTTTTATGCTTATAAACCATCAAGTCTTCCTTGAGAAGTTTACGAGCAATATGAATCCTATTTTTTACAGTTCCAATTGGAATTTGAAGCTTATCAGCGATCTCATGGTATTTAAATCCTCTGAAATGCATCATGAACGGAGTCTTGTACACATCATCAAGCTTGTCAATTGCTTCAGTGATGTCATCCATGGCGAAATTTCCGAAAACACCATTCTCAATCAGGACATCGGAGGAATTAAGAAAATGAAGATTATCAGTTGTGTCCACAAAAGTTCCTCTTCTCACCATCCGCTGATAGTTGGTGATAAAGGTATTTTTCATGATCGTATAAAGCCATGCCTTCAGGTTTGTACCCTCAGTGAATTTGTCTTTGTTGGTGAATGCTTTGACCATGGTATCCTGTAAAAGGTCATTTGCATCATCCATGTCTCTTGTCAACTTCAAGGCAAAAGGCTTAAGCGTGCTTGATAGTTTGTTTAATGAGTAGCTAAATTCCAGAGTCGTCATGGCTTTTTGTTTTTGTTGAATCAAATATACAAATGATTAAACAAGATGCAAACATTTTGTTTAATATTTTTAATATTCTTTTAAACAAAATGAACGATTTACTCTGAAAAATGATCCAAATCTGGTAAAAAAGGCCTCTACCTACAAGAAAAAAGCATTTCCATTGGAAATACTTTTGTTTAATCTATTGTAAGAAACGCTAAACTATTTTTCTTGCTCTACTTGCTGAAGTTCCTCAAGAAACTCTTTAATATCACGGATGTAATTGAGAAGTCGAACATTAGCCGGAAAAACAAGGTCCTGCCCGATTACCTGATAGCCTGTTACAAGAATATGCGCGTTGGGAAATCTTTTAGACAATGAATTCAAATACTCCTGAACGTACTCCGACGAAGGCGAAGTAGTAATCACTGTAAGAAGGTACTCAGGCTGGTGAAGATTGTAAACCGAAAGCAAATCATCATAAGGTGTGCTTTGACCAAGATAAATGACTTTGTGACCCTTGTTCTTAATCAAATAGCTGGCAAAAAGCATTGAAGTCTCGTGCAATTCCCCCTCCGGCAAGAACAAAAGGAATTTCTTTCCCCCTCCTTTTGAAATTTGTCCATCAATCGCAACAATCAGTTTTTGTCTAACCAAATTGGAAATAA
>VFKK01000213.1 GCA_009885605.1 Cyclobacteriaceae bacterium
ACTGGTTTTCGGTGTAGCGGGAACAGGACTCGAACCTGTGACCTTCGGGTTATGAGCCCGACGAGCTACCAACTGCTCCATCCCGCGATATTGTGATGCAAATGTAAGGACAAACTATCAAAAATCAAGTACCTTTGTGAAAAATTTCTAAGAATGACTCAACCAATCCATCAAGCCGGCTTCGTAAACATCATTGGAAAACCCAATGTGGGCAAGTCCACCCTGATGAATATCCTTGTGGGTGAGCGACTTTCAATAATTTCTTCCAAAGCCCAGACCACAAGACACCGAATTCTAGGCATGATTAATTCCGATAATTATCAGATAATATTTTCTGATACTCCCGGAATGATGAAGCCTCAGTATGAGCTTCACAAAAACATGATGAGCTTTGTCAACATTTCCCTGGAAGATGCTGACGTGATTGTGTTCGTCACAGACTTATTCGAGACAGAAGAAGAGATTGAAGGAATTATCGAAAAAATCAACCAGTCCGGAATCCCGGTTTTGCTGGTCATCAATAAGATCGATTTGGCGAAAGAAGGTCAATTGGATAAAGTGACTGAATATTGGACTTCCCGAATCAAGGCCAGCACCGTTATTTTTATTTCGGCTCTTGAGAAATTCAATACCGAGAAAATCCTTCAGGAAATTCTGGACAGACTTCCGGAACATCCGGCTTTTTATGACAAAGGGGAACTAACCGACAGACCGGAGAGGTTCTTTGCCTCTGAGATCATCCGAGAGAAGATCTTTAATAACTACAAAAAAGAAATCCCTTACAGCAGCGAGGTCTCCATCGAAGACTTCCTCGAGGAATCTAAAATAATTAAGATCCGGGCTACCATCTACGTTGAGCGCGAAAGCCAGAAAGGCATTATCATCGGCGATCAGGGTAAAATGCTTAAGAAAGTGGGCATTGAAGCCCGGGAAGAATTAGAAAAATTCTTCAAAAAGAAAGTCTACCTCGAAACCTTTGTGAAGGTGGAGACTGACTGGAGAAAAAATAAATTGAAACTGAAAAAATTTGGGTACGACCCAACCTGATTATGGCAAATATAGTAGCGATAGTCGGCAGACCAAATGTGGGAAAATCCACTTTGTTTAACCGACTGGTAGAAGAGAGAAAAGCAATCGAAGACAACATGAGTGGAGTGACCCGAGACAGACACTACGGTCATGCTCAGTGGTCAGGCAAATTCTTTTCTGTCATTGACACCGGTGGATACGTAACAGGTTCAGAGGATATTTTTGAAAAAGAAATTCGTAAGCAGGTTAAGCTTGCTATAGAAGAAGCTGATGTAATCTTATTCGTGGTAGACTGCCATAGTGGGCTTACAGATTTGGATTTAGAATTTTCCAGAGAACTTAGAAAATCTAAAAAGCCTATTTACGTAGTAGCCAATAAAGCTGATAATCAGGAGAAAAGCTTTGCCTCACACGAATTTTATTCGTTGGGAGTGAGCGACTTTGAAGTTTATCCAATTGCAGCAGCAAGCGGAAGCGGTACTGGTGAATTGCTTGATGCGATCATCACTCAGTTCGAAGATGAGGGAGTTGAGGATCCTGATGCAGGAATTCCAAAAATCTCCATTTTGGGCCGGCCAAACGTAGGCAAATCATCATTTTTGAACTCTTTACTTGGTGAAGAAAGATCAATCGTAACAGATGAAGCGGGAACTACCCGGGATGCAATCCACACCAGATACAAGCTTTTCGGTCAGGATTTCATCATCACCGACACTGCGGGTATTCGTAAGAAATCAAAGGTAACAGAAGACGTGGAGTTCTACTCTGTCATGCGCTCTTTACGAACACTCGAAGAATCCGACGTGGTAATTGTGATGGTGGATGCTACCCGAGGAATGGAAGCCCAAGACGTGAACCTGATCAGCCTTGCAATCAAAAATAACAAGGGAATCATGATCATGGTGAACAAATGGGATCTGATCGAAAAGGATCACAAAACCATGAATACCATCAAGGAAGATATGCTGGAAAGGCTGGGAGAAAATAAATGGATCCCGATTATTTTCACTTCTGTCACCACAAAACAGCGAATTTTTCAGGCAATTGAACTGGCAGTTAAGGTTTATGAAAATAAAACCAGAAGAGTTTCTACTTCAAAATTGAACGATATTCTTCAGCCGGAAATTGAAAAATATCCGCCACCTGCCTGGAAAGGAAAGTACATCAAGATCAAATATATTACCCAATTACCCACCAAAAATCCTGTATTCGCCTTTTTCTGCAACCTTCCGCAGTATATAAAATCGCCATACACAAGGTTTTTGGAGAATCGTCTGCGGGAAAACTTTGATTTCGAAGGAGTTCCTGTGAAAGTTATTTACAAAGCCAAATAAAAAATATTTGAACGTCACTTGTTTAATTGTCAAAAGTAATAGTACATTTGCACCGTAATTAAGAAAACCACAAAAAATGAAAAAGGTATTTGCAATTTTCGCAATCGTTGGCTTGATGGCTACTGCATCTTGCGGCAACAAAGAAGTAACTGAAGAGACTACAATCGAAGTAGTTGAAACTGTTGAAGAAACAGCTCCAGTTGAAGAAGTTGTAGTTGACACAACTGCGGTTGCAGCTGACACTACTGCTGCTAAGTAATTGGGATTAATCTCTCAACGCTTCAAAAAAATTTAGAGCCTCAATTGAGGCTCTTTTTTTTGTACTTTTCGATATGGTTATTTCTGAAAAACTGTCTTCTATTTTAACCAAGCACTTGCCCAACCAGGCCGTTGAATATTGCATCAAACTTTGGCACCAAGAGCCATTTAATTTCAAAACAACTGCAAGCCGGAAGTCAAAGCTTGGAGATTTCAGATACAGAAGAGATCAAACCCATCAAACCATCACACTGAACGGAGATTTAAATCCCTATCAGTTTCTGCTTACTTACATTCACGAAGTTGCACACTTGCATGCCTTCCTCCGGTTTGGAATAGAAATCCCTCCACATGGGAAAGAATGGAAATCTACTTTCCAACAACTGATGTTTCCTCTTCTTTCCAATGGTGCTTTCCCAGTCGATCTTTCGATTCCCCTGCGAAAGCACATGAAGAACCCGAAGGCCAGTTCTGCTGCCGATCTGTTTTTGATGAAGGAGATGAGTAAATATGATTTGCATGATGTGGCGAAGCAGGAGGTATTTCTTTCTGACCTCGTGCCAGGTAAAAGATTTTTACTTTCCGGAAGGGAATTTGAAAAAGGAGAAACTCGTCGAACTCGAGTGATTTGCCTGGAAGTAAAATCAGGAAAGAAATTTCTGGTTGCTCAAATGGCCAAAGTAAAGCCGGTCTGATTATTTAGTAAGGTTTTCCGCCATCTTGCTACCATTCTAATCAGGCATGAAGTTCAAAAAAAGAATCAGTGGACTGTCAACCGTAGTCTGTGGACAATTTTAATTCAACCCCTCTCCTCTCCAATCTGATTTTCGGGCTGCGAAAAGTCTTTTGGATGAGGTAAATCCTGAATGGAATTGATTCCAAAGTATTCCATAAACTTCCCTGAAGTCCCATAAATCAACGGCCGGCCAACACCATCGGTCTTTCCTTTGATCTCAATAAGTTCTTTTTCAAGAAGTTTTTGAATAGAATAATCACTATTCACACCCCGAATCTGCTCCACTTCTCCTTTAGTCACAGGTTGCTTATAGGCAATGATGGAAAGTGTCTCCAACTGAGCCGCAGACAATCTCTTTTGGGATTGCTGCCTGAGAAGAATGCTAATACTGGTTTGATAAGCTGGTTTGGTCAAAAACTGATACCCACCCGCCAAATGCTCTAATGCGAAAGCGAATTCATCCCCGTAATATTTATCCTGCAAATCTGAAATCGCCACTTCAATATGTTCCATGGGTATTTCAGCCTGAAACATCTCCCTCAGGCATTTTACTATTTCTTCCTTTGCAAGCGGTACCGGAGCGCAAAAAATCAAGGCTTCAATATGCCGGTGAAGGAAATCCAAGATTTATTTCTTTGCGAGTTTTGCCTCAATAGAATGCATCGTATGCGGCACAGCTTTCAATCTTTCTTTTGAAATCAACTTACCTGTATCAATGCAAACTCCATAAGTGCCATTTTTAATCCGAATGAGTGCATTTTCAAGGTTGACAACAAACTTTTGTTGTCTTGCTGCCAATTGGCTCATGCTTTCACGCTCGAGGGTATCAGCTCCATCCTCAAGTAATTTGGAAGTTGACGCTGTATAATCTGTGCCGCTATCATTCTTCTTACTCATGGTATCCTTCATTGTATGCAACTCCTCTTTTGCAATAGCTAGTTTTTGAAAGATGATTTCTTCAAATTCTTTCAACTCATCCTGAGAATATGCGGTCTTTCCTTCCTGGCTCATGGCAAAATAAATTAGGTGATAATGAAACTGACAGATTATTGATGGATTCCTTCCCTAAAATACATTTCACCCATTGAATTGCAAAAATTAAAAAATTCTACAATTCAAATATTTATCCGCTCCATCCTAAAAGGCAAAAAAAGAAAGAGGTTAAATCCCTAATTATCAACCTATTATTTCTATTATTTCGAAAAATTAAAGCTTAAACAATTATCAATCACAACAGTAACTGAACAACAAATCACTTAGAAATTCTGGGAAATAAAAAAAAAGCCATCATGCGACGGCTTTTCCTTGAATTGACATTTTATCTAATCTCTTTTGGAGAACCGACTGATCTACTTCAATTCTAAACTTCATCAATAAATATTGCTGAACTTCACGAAGGTCGTTGCCCTCTTCAAGGACAAGACGTTTCAACGCTCTATTTATTAGTCCTTCTTCCATGGATTTTTGGGGGTGATTTGAGTTCCAATCTACTGATTTTCTGGATTTCATGTACGAAAAAACTAAATTATATTCTTGTTGCTACTACGATCGTCTTTCGAATCTGCTTAACCTGTCCCGACAAGTCAAATAACTCAACCACCATGACATAATATCCCGGCCTGACTTTCCCTCCCAGCAAATCCGTTCCTGTCCAGGTAAAAAAACCTTCTACTCCGAGGACTTCATTTTGGGCCAAAACATGCATCAGCTGACCCGCGAGATTATAAATTCTGAAACTTCCAATCCAGCCTGATTGGTCGAGTTGATATTGGATTGTGGTAAATGTGTTTCCATTACTTCCTTCCGGATCAAAAACTTCCGGATCAATCACTATCATATCTCCTTCAAATTCTCCGGAAATCAGCTGTGAGTTTTTCCTGCCAGGAGTGGCATATTCTTCCTGACCGGAGGCAGAGTGCCAGTTAGAAGAGATTTTTGCGGATGATTCAGCAGAAATTCTTTCCAACGAAACTCCTTTGGAATCTCTCAAAAGCGGATGGTGCAAATCTTCATCATAGCCAAACTCTTCCGCAATTTGATCTTTTTCATTTAGCAAAACCACTGTTCCTCCGGAAATAGGGTAGCTCGGCAACGAGGAAATTTCGTGAAAAACCCCCTTGAAGGATCGTGGATACCCCAGTTTCAGTCGATCCGAATCTGTGGTAATCGCCAAATATCCGTTTGGCGGAATGACCAAACCAGGTTCGCTGAAAACCCTAACCTGATCGATCTTTTCACTTTCATTCAGGTTCGCCAATTTCCAGTTTCCTATTTCCAGATAGTTATCAGTCAGGTTTTGTAATTCGACAAACTTTGGATCTCCGGTTCTGGGATTGAAAAGCAGTTCATTGATCACCAAATCTCCAATTTTCGCCAAACTGGGGAGAACTATCTGAATCGGCTCTGAGGGTTGAAAGATATTCCCGAAGCAATCCCTCAATCCGGAAATCGAAAGCTGATATTCCTGATTCTCCTCCCATTTCCCACCAAGGATAATTTTAGATCTGACTGACCTAACACTGTCGATCTTGACCGCTGGCTGAAAAGTGAAATTCCCGGCGAAAAAATCCGGATAAATCGTTTCTGAAAAGGAAAGCTCGAGCTGAGTAGGAGATATAAATCTCCAGGAAATGAATTGTGGCGCACTAGTATCCTCACCCAAATCCAAAACAGAATTTTTCTTTCCCGGAGTCCCGCGAGACGGGTCTTTGGAAGTCCGAAGCAAATCAGATTGATCACAGGCATAAAATGGATTCACGATTTCCAGGCTGTATCCTCCGCTTGAAAATTCCGTCCCTCCCCAACTCGAAGTAGAATATTCAATCCGATCGATTGAAATTCCTCTATCATCTCTAAGAACCAGTTGATCGACGGAGTTTAGTAAGGTTGGCCAATTTTTGATCGGAATCACTTTTCCAAATTCTTGCATCAAAGACGCCTGATTTTCGGGGACAAGTAATACGAATTCTCCCGGTTTGATCCAGAACTCCTCTAACAAAACCTCAGATTTCGAATTAGACCACCGGAGATTTTCAAATCGGTAATCATATTCACCGGCATGAAAAAGCTCCACGTATTCGACATTTGGCAAGTCCAAATCAGCCTTGGGTGCCGGCAAGATTTCATTGATGACCAAGCCTTTTTCTGGAATATCAGTCGGATCGAAAAATTGAAAATTGAATAGCGTGTCACGGAGAAAATTTCCTTCCAGATCCGGAATCCCAACTACTTGAACCTGATACTCTTTTCCTTTTTCTAAAGGCTGACTGAAAGACAATCGAATCAAGGAATCAGCCTTCATTTCTACTTTATCAGGCTCGGTCCCCTCCAGTTTGTAATTTAATAAAAACTGCGAAAAGACCGGATCTACCGATTCGCTAAACTGAACCAACAACTCGCGCTCATCGAAGCCTTTGATCGAAACAACCTTGGGAGGAGTGGTATCCTCGAGGATATCCCCAAACTCAAAATCATCCATAATCCAGCGAGCACAGCTTCCGGTTCCGGGCCCGTACCGGATTTCCAGTCGAAGAAAAACCTGATTTAAACCGTGAAATTTCTGAGGCAATACAAACTGAAATTTTCTAAACTCCTGATTTTCATTTGCAAATTCATTGGCTCCCCCTAACAACTGGGAAGTCGAAAATTCTCCTTCTATGTTTTCGCTCCAGGAATAGAAAACTTGGGCAGATCGGGTCCCAATCCCATTTTGAACAGATCTGGCAAAAAATTGAACTTTAGGATTTATCAAGTTTTTCGAAGAAAACCTAACAATCAATTCTCCATCAAAAGTTGAAATTGGCTGAACAGCCAGCGCTTTGCCTCCACTTCTCCCAAGATTTCCTGTCTGAAAGATCCTTGAAGCGGTGGATCTTATCTCATTTCCTATCCACCCTGGCAGGAATTCCTCCGGAAAATTGACAATCTCAAATGGGGTTTCGAAGTCCTGCTTTTCCGCTAAAAGCTGTTCAACTGCTGACTTTCCAGCCGAATGAAAAGCAGACACCATCAAAAAGAAGCTAAAAAACAAGTATCTCACTGATTATCAATTAAAAAAAATTCACCTAAATATATAAACACAAATCTGATTTATGATAGTTTATTAGTTGATTTTCAGCTCAAATTTCTCAATAATTTTTGGCCAGAAACCTGAAAATGAACGGGTACTCCTTACTTTTGTGCTTTCAAATTCAGTTATAACCTATTAGAACCAATCAGATGAAGCCTGTCGGGATGATCTCAATTAATTGAGAGTCATTTCGGGAGATTCCATCGGACAATTAAAACAACAGTACGCAGATGAAATTAGCAGTGGTAGGAGCTACCGGTTTGGTAGGCTCAGAAATCCTGGAAGTACTCGATGAGCATAACTTCCCTTTTGATGAACTTTTACTTGTCGCCAGTGAGCGATCAGTAGGTAAACAGATTACTTATAAGGGAAAACCCTACACCGTGATCGGATTGGAACAAGCTGTCTCATTGAAACCTGAAGTAGCTATTTTCTCTGCCGGCGGCAGCACCTCTTTAGAGTGGGCTCCTAAATTCGCAGCAGTGGGCACTATGGTGATAGACAATTCTTCCGCCTGGAGAATGGATACAAGCAAGAAATTGGTGGTACCGGAGATCAATGCGAAGGAATTAACCAAAACAGATAAAATCATTGCAAACCCAAATTGCTCCACCATTCAGATGGTGTTGGCATTGGAGCCTTTGCGTCAGCGATACGGCATTAAAAGAATCGTTGTTTCTACCTATCAGTCAGTGACTGGAACCGGAAAAGCGGCAGTTGATCAAATGATGGCAGAACGCGCCGGAGAGACCCCTCAAATGGTCTATCCTCATAAGATTGATATGAACGTTCTTCCTCACATCGACGTGTTCCAACCGAACGGCTACACGAAGGAGGAAATGAAGATGATCAACGAAACCAAGAAAATATTCAATGATGATACCATACAGGTGACTGCCACCACCGTGAGAGTCCCAACAATGGGCGGTCACTCGGAGGCAGTTAACGTGGAATTCAAAGAAGATTTTGATCTGGAAGAAGTGAGAAAATTGCTTTCCGAGGCTCCGGGAGTGATTGTGCAAGACGATCCTGCCAATTTTATCTATCCTATGCCGATCACGGCACACAAGAAAGATGAAGTATTCGTTGGCAGATTGAGAAGAGACGAATCTCAGCCAAATACTTTGAATATGTGGATCGTGGCAGATAACCTGAGAAAAGGTGCCGCAACCAACGCTGTTCAGATTGCTGAATACGCTTTAGAAAACGGTTTGATTTAATGGAGCAAGGCCAATTCCATAAGGCTGACTTCCAACAATTTGTGCAGGATCATCTACGTGAAGATCCTGCACTTTTACTTTTTAAGTACCAAGGCAAAGTTGATTTTGATCTGAGAGCCGCAGTTCAGCAGATTTCTGCCAGACAAAAAGCCGCGAAAAAGCTCCCTTCCTGGGCTTCGGATTTCCGGATCATTTTCCCTCCATCAATCTCACTCGAGCAGAGTTCATCTGAGGAAACCGCCCGATGTAAGGCAAAAGACCTTTCCGGTAAATTGATGATCGATCTGACCGGAGGGTTTGGCGTCGATAGTTATTTCTTGAGCCAAAACTTCGAAAGAGCGATTTATTGCGAGCAGCAACAGGAATTGGCAGCAATGGCAGAGAATAATCTGGAACTATTGGCACCGGGTAAATTTGTGATTTTCCATGGTGATGGCCTGGATTTTCTGGAAAAGTCAAATTCTCATTTTGATTTGATTTATGCTGATCCTGCGCGAAGAGGAATAGCCAATCAGAAGCTGTACCGCCTTCAGGATTGTGAACCTGATGTGGTCACGGCTTGGGAATTGATGAAAAGCAAATCAGATCGTATTCTGATCAAAGCCTCGCCGATGCTGGATATTTCGCAGTCCCTGACAGAGCTTCCTGATATTCAGAAAGTCCGGGTGATATCTGTGAAAAATGAGGTCAAGGAGCTTTTATTGGAATGGTCGAGGG
>VFKK01000099.1 GCA_009885605.1 Cyclobacteriaceae bacterium
TCCTTTATCCACTCCATCACTTTTTCCACGGGCAATTCCTCCACCACTCGTCCGTCTTTTCCTTTCAAGGTTTCTGCTGCAAAAAGTGAATTGATGATTGCTTCTTCAGTGGCTTCGATCACCGCAAGGAAAAGAGACGTCATGTCTTCATTTTGAAGAAATTCAGCTTTTTGAAGTGCAAAAGCTGATTTATTATGAGGAATTCGAAGTCCTTCTGCGGTAGAAAAAGCAATTACATAATCGCCCGAACCGTTGGAAGCAATGCCTCCGGTTTTGGCCAAACCCATCATCGCACGTTGGGCTAATCGTTCCAGATTACGCTCCAAAACAGGCGCATCAGTTGCCACCACGATCATGCAACTCCCATCAGATTTTTCCAGCGCATCTTTGAAAAGATACTTTCCAAGTTTCTCACCGACAGGGACACCGGCAATTTGGAGATTTCCGCCAAAATTTGTCTGGACGAGTACCCCAACCGTGTGTCCGCCCAGGCTTTCCGGAAGTTTGCGGGAGGAAGTTCCGATTCCTCCTTTCCATCCGAAGCAAACCGTACCCGTTCCCGCTCCGACATTTCCCTCTGCAACTATGCCTGATTCAGCATTTTTGATCGTTTGGATCACTTCTTCGGGTGAAATATTCATGCTCCGAATATCATTCAGGTAGCCATCGTTCGTTTCTCCGACTACTGCATTTACCGACTGGACTTGTTCATTTCCTGCCTGCGAAAGTGAATAGCGAACAATTCCTTCAATTCCTGCCGCCACGCTGAGCGTATTGGTCAGGATGATTGGGCTTTCCAGATTTCCAAGTTCCTGCACCTGAGTCACTCCTGCTAGTTTGCCAAAACCATTTCCCACGAAAATCGCTGCCGGGACTTTCTGTTGGAAGAGATTTCCGCTATGAGGCAAAATTGCAGTGACGCCGGTCCGGATGGAATCACCTTCGATTTTGGTGAGATTTGCAACTTTTACTCCAGGTACATCGGTGATGGAATTAAGATTTCCGGGGGAAAGGATTCCAAAGGAAATACCTAGTTCTCGGGGACGATTTTGGGAAAATGAGGATGAATTCAAGGCAAATAATAAGATAATAAAAGAGAGAAAAGACTTCATTTTTCGGGTGTTTGGAAAAGAATGAAGATAGCTAAAATTGATTCACGTTGAAATCGTATTGATTTCGGGCCATGGTCGATTATACCCTATTTCAATAAGACCAGAGTATCTTATAAAAGAAAAGCTATTACCTAATTTTTCAATTTTTTCAATCTCTTAATTTTTGAATTTCCCTATCTTCAAACACCAATCCGTCTTTTTTTACAGATGCTCAAAAAACAGCGATACGAAGCGATTATTAAATACTTTTCCGAAAACATGCCTGTCGCTGAGACGGAACTGAAATATGAAAATCCTTTTCAGCTCTTAGTCGCAGTGGTACTTTCTGCTCAATGCACCGATAAGCGAATCAATATGGTGACTCCTGCTTTGTTCCGGGATTTCCCAACTCCGGCGCATTTGCAAGCGTCAAATTTTGAGGAGCTTTTTCCCTACATCAAATCCGTTTCATTTCCCAGTAATAAAACCAAACACCTTTTGGGTCTTGGTAAAATGCTGATGGAAAAATTTGGAGGTGAGATTCCGCAGACCGTGGATGAGCTTACTACGATACCGGGAGTGGGGCGTAAAACCGCCAATGTGATCACTTCCGTCATCTGGAATCAGCCAAATATGGCGGTGGATACACATGTTTTCCGGGTGTCAAGAAGATTGGGATTGGTGCCACTTACTGCCAAAACACCCCTGGAAGTGGAAAAGCATCTGATCAAACACATCCCGAAGAAACATATCCATATCGCTCATCACTGGCTTATTTTGCATGGACGATATACGTGTCTGGCGCGGAGACCGAAGTGTGAAGAGTGTCCGCTTACACATTTATGCAAGTATTTTGAGAAGCAGAACGGGAAACCGGTCAAAGAAGAAACTGAGCTCTGATGTGTGGAATTCATTTGATTTGGGGCCAAGGAGCCAATGAGGAATCGATCCGAAAGTTGGTTGTCCAAAGCCGGCACAGAGGTCCTGATCAGGAAGCTGTCTACTCGCCATGGCCGGGGCTTTGGATTGGGGTAAATCGGCTGAAAATCCTCCATCCAGGACCCGATGCCGATCAGCCATTTTGGTCACAGGATAGTCAATCACTCCTGATTTGGAACGGGGAAATTTACAATTATCAGGAGCTTCGAAGTCTTCTCACGAAAATGGGAGTGAATTTCATTACTCAGTCGGACACGGAGGTTTTGCTTTATTGGATAAAGATTTTCGGTGTCAAAGGCCTTGAAAAATTACAGGGAATGTTTGCCCTGATATATATAAATCTTTCGGACAAATCAGTCTTGGTTGCACGGGACAGAAGCGGGGAAAAACCACTTTATTATTCCCAAAATCAACATTCCCTGATCTTGTCTTCTGAAACTCTGGGGATGGCTGAACTACTCAAATCTAAGGCGGATTGGGATCAATTGGAGCACTATTATGTCTTTAGAACTCCGCTGCAGGGAAAGACTTTTTATAAAAAAATCAAAGAATGGAAGCCTGCCCGATATAGCACGATTTACCAGCATTCCTCTTTCAGGTGGGACAATATCCCTTCGGGTAAGTCCAAGGAAGAAAATATCGGTCAAAAGGAATTTAAAGGATTGCTGCTTGAATCAATTTCCAAGCAATTCCATGCAGATGTTCCGGTAGGAATGATGCTCAGTGGCGGAGCCGACAGCAGTTTGCTCTATGCGCTTTGGTATCGCGAGACAGGGCGATCCCTGCCTGCGTATACGATTCAAGTGGAGAAAAAATACCGATCCAAATACTCCGATGGAATTGCGGCTAGGCGATTTGTTGAGAAATTTCCGGCAGACCATCGGCTTGTAGATATGGATCAGAGCGTCTTTTGGGAAAACTGGGATGCGTATCTGAAATCCGTGGATCAGCCAATCGGTGACTCTGCAGGATTTCTGAGTTGGATGATTGGCAAAGAGGCAAAACCCGATGTAAAAGTCCTGATTTCCGGAGCAGGAGCAGACGAACTTTGGGGCGGATATCAGCGACATGAAGCCTATTTCCGATATCTGGGAAAAAAGGAATTTTTGCTCCAATGGAGTTCTGTCTTTGGAAAATTACCTTTGGGTCGGGAATGGAAAAAGTTCTTCAAGGGCATTCATTCAAACTCAAATACAACTTTCCTGAATTTCTCTGGGCTGGAAAATCCGGGGGAAGACCTCGCTGGAGACTATGAGCGGGTTTTTAATCCTCATTTACCAGAATACAAAAGAGGTT
This sequence comes from Cyclobacteriaceae bacterium, assembly GCA_009885605.1. Lineage (GTDB taxonomy): Bacteria > Bacteroidota > Bacteroidia > Cytophagales > Cyclobacteriaceae > Algoriphagus. Next base: position 3,327 of record VFKK01000099.1, read on the forward strand.
TGGGCTTTGACCGGCAGGTATATCTGGTGCAGGACGTGTTGAAAATCCATGACAACGCGCTCATGGCTCATGGAGTGGAGGGGCGAGCTCCTTACCTCGATGTGCCGATGCTGAATTACTGGGAAAAGATTGAAGATCCCGCAATTCTTCGCGGGAAAGTATGGATCAAAGGATGCCTTAATGAACTGGAACTTGGCTGGATTGCACAGCGCAAAAAATTTGGCTTTGGGCTTCCGCTTGCCGAATGGCTCAGCGAAAAGGGAGAGTTTTCGAAACGCGTTTTCAGTTCCATCCAGGCTTTTGAACAAACGCACGGATCCCATTTTCCGGAACGTATGCGTACCCTTGCAAAGAATCCTGAAGCAGCAGTTAAAACTCATTTTTTGACCATTTTTAACCTGTTTCTTTTAGCAGAATGGGTGAAATTGCGTGAGCTATGAAAATCATCTACATCCATCAATATTTCAAAACTCCGGAAGAAGGAGGGGCTGTACGCTCTTACCATTTGGCGAAAGGTTTGGTGGATGCAGGTTTTGAAGTGGAATTGATCACCGGCGGAAATCAGAAATACTACGATCAACGCAGGATTGACGGTATCAAAGTCCATTACCTACCCGTTGCTTACGATCAGAAATTTGGGTTTTTGAAGAGAGTCGGCTCTTTTTTGAGCTTTGTGCAGCAAACCAAAAAACTGCTCCCAAAGCTTGCCAGACCTGATATTCTCTACATTTCTTCTACTCCTTTGACGACCGGTATGATTGGACTTTGGGCAAAGCAAAAGCTTGCCTTGCCCTATATTTTCGAAGTCAGAGATCTATGGCCGGAGGCTCCCATTCAGGTGGGGGCTATTCGAAACCCGCTTTTGAAGAAGTATCTCATTTCCCTCGAAGTCAGGATTTATCGAAATGCGCTGAGTCTGGTCGCACTTTCGCCAGGGATTGCGGAGCATCTTCGGAAAGTTGCCCCGGATCGGACCGTAAGTTTGATTCCGAATTTTTCAGATTTGGATTGCTTTTTTCCGCAGGATAAAAATGAAAACCTGCTGCGCAAATACGATCTGAAACCCAATTTGACGATTGCATATACCGGCGCTTTGGGACAAGTGAATGCCGTCGAAGAATTGCTGGACTTGGCGGAAGTGGCTCAGAATCGCCAAAAAAACTGGCAGTTTCTGATTATGGGCTCGGGTAGTCACGAGCAAAAGCTCAGAGAAATTGCAGCTCAAAAAAAGCTAAATAATCTATTATTCATCCCTTTTGGATCCAAAGAGAAAGTGAATGAAGTGATGAGTTTGGCTGATCTTGCCTGGATTTCTTTTGCCCATCTTCCCGTATTGAAGACGAACAGTCCGAACAAATTTTTTGATGCCTTGGCCGCCGGAAAAGCGATTTTGGTCAATCACAAAGGATGGGTTTTTGAGCTTGTGAAGCAATACGGATTGGGTTTTTCATGCCTTCCCGGAAAAATGGAAACCGCTTTTATCGAACTGGAAAGAGTGGAATCAGATCCTAAGGCTCTTCATCAAATGCAACAAAATTCCCGTGTTTTGGCAGAAAAGTATTTTTCCAAAGAGCATGCAGGCACCAGACTGAAAGAGGTAATTAATCCGGGAAAGAACCCTACTGGTTTGCAGGACGCGGTCTATATCCTGACTGCCTGAAAATCTGCTCGGCATCTTTATTGGCCATGAGCGTCGGAAGATCCACGTTTTCATTGACCTGATAATCGTCCACGATATTCCAGCCCAACCACCTTCCGAGACGGCCCGGAGCATTGGTACTGATGGCATCTGTAAACGGGGCTTCTCCGATGTATTTGCGGATTTCAAACGGATTGGTTTCGTAGAGCAACTCATTCTCCACAAAATGCGCCCAAATCAATTCCTCGTTTGCGAAGCTGTCTGAAATCTCTTTTGGAGTGTAACCAATGATGTATTGGTCGGAAGTGCATGGCAAAATTGCCTTAGTGAAATGATACGATTTTCCATAATAAATCATCTCAGCCAGCAGGGTATTGTCTTGCGGATTGATCTCGTTGAATCTCGATGAAAGCGCGGTCACGATCATGGGAACGATGTACGGTCGCTCATATCGGTCGGCCATGTATCGGGCGAGATCAGGCTGAAAAGTGTGAGTGGCAGGCAGGAAATAATCCAACCCGATCACGATGAGTTCTTCGGTGACTACCAAATCCGAATTGAACCCGGAGACAAACGTGTAAACCTTCGGAACCTTGAAATCAGGGAAATAGTGTTTGATGTATTTAAAGGTATTTTCCAGCTCTTTTTCCAGTTCAGTAATTTCCGGATATTCTACTTTCACCGAATCATAAAGCTCTCGCATCGAAGAGTCCTGATGGATAGCCAATAATTCCGCAGCAAGAGAATCTGGCGTACTATATAGTTCCCCTTGCAGATAGATTTTGGCAAATTCAGGATGCTTTTCCAGAAGAAAGAGGAAATCTTCCTGCGTCTTTGCGGTGAAAAACTCATCTTCCCCTCTGATGATTTCCAGATTCAGATCCATTTTCAGAATATCGGAATCGAGTTCGCAGGTTTCGGTTTTTTTTCCGCAGGAAAAAGCAACAAGAAGGACCGGAAGGAGAAATGAAATTCGGCTCAGATTCATGGAGTGTTATGTTTCGTTGCAAAAGTAAGGAAAGGAATGAGAAATGGGATTCAGTAAAAGATGGGTAATAATTTCAGGGGTAGCTGACTTTGCATCTATTCCCTGCATTCTCGTACTTGCTCGTGTGAAAAACAGTTGGAACACGGCGTGGGCATTTTTTAAAACCCTGACTTTTGAAAAAGTCACAAACCTGCTCCTTTTATCGGTCTCATTTCATCTCAGCAGAGTTTGGGGGAAACCCCTGATCTGGGGAAAGCCGACCACACTTTCCATCGAGCCGACCACGAGTTGCAACCTCCGCTGTCCGGAGTGCCCGTCCGGTTTGCGGTCTTTTTCCCGGCCGACAGGAATGCTTCAGGATCAGCTTTTTGAAAAGGTAATTGACCAAGTCAAAGGTCATCTTGCCTGGCTGCATCTTTACTTTCAGGGAGAGCCATTCCTCAATCCGAGATTTCTGGATATGGTCAAATACGCAAATTCAAAAGGGATTTTCACTTCCACCTCGACTAATGCCCATTACCTTCAGGAAAAGCAGGTTGATGCTGTTTTGAAAAGCGGATTGAGACAATTGATCGTGTCTATGGATGGAATCACGCAGGAAGTTTACGAGCAATACAGGATCGGAGGAAGCCTCGAAAAAGTGCAGGAAGGGTTGAAATTGCTTTTATCTCAAAGGAAGAAAGCAAATCAAAACTTTCCGCGGGTTGTGCTCCAATTCCTTGTGACCGGACAAAACGAACATCAGATTCCTGCTTTGAAAACCTGGGCGAAAGAATTGCAAGTGGACGAACTCCAGTTAAAAACCACTCAGGTTTATGAATTTGAAAATGGTTCGGACCTGATTCCGGCTGACTTGGGCTATTCGAGATACATTCCTGCAGGAAATGGGAAGTGGAAGGTGAAGAAAAAAATCGAAAATAAATGCTGGAGAATGTGGCAGGGAGCTGTCGCAACCTGGGACGGTAAAGTGGTTCCGTGTTGCTTCGACAAGGACGCTTCAAACGTGATGGGGGAATTGAAGTCTGATTCACTCGCATCGATTTGGACGTCATTGGCGTATCAAAGTTTTCGAGCTCAACTCTTGAATGATCGGACTCAGATCGAGATTTGCAGGAATTGTACAGAGTAAAAGGCTCCAACTAAGCAGGTTTTTGGAACTATATTTGGTATAAATAAGAAATTGACAGATTTTTAATTTCCATATTTGTTCGACATTCACCCCGGTTGATCGGATTACTGCCTTTTCAACATGATTTTAAATAAAAGATTCTGGTATTTTTTCACTTTGCTGGCCTTTCTTGGATTGGCTGTTCCGCAAGCTTTTTCTCAGGTAAACGCAGATTTGACTCAGCTGAAAGTTGATGACTTGACCGATGAGCAAATCAAAGAACTCGTAAGCCGCGCAACTGAAGCCGGGCTGAGCACGGAGGATTTTCTTCAAATGGCGCAATTGAGAGGAATGCCCGCTTCGGAAGTTGTTAAGTTGAAAAACAGAATTGAAAGTCTGGATCAAACGGGAAGTGGCTCGAGACAGACCACTACAGCGTCCAAGCGCGAACCTCGAAAGCAAACAGATTTTAATACAATCACTCAAGGATTGTATGACCCTCAATCAGTTCCTGAACTCACCAAAACTGGTGAAGAGATCTTTGGAACGTCACTTTTTTATCAGAAAGACAGAAGGCTAAGTTTTGAGCCAAGCTTAAATCAGGCCACTCCAAAAAGCTATATACTCGGGCCCGGTGACGTTGTCTTTGTGGATATTTATGGTGAATCAGAGCAATACTACGAAGCGACTGTCAACCCTGATGGATTTGTTTTGTTGGATAATATCGGTCCGGTTTCCGTTTCAGGAAAGAGTATTGAGGAAGCAACAGGAATTATCAAAAACCGGGTTTCACGTTATTATCCGGGACTTTCAGGCGGCAATCCTTCCACTTTTCTCCAGGTGACTTTGGGAAATGTACGGACGATCAAAGTCAATATCCTGGGGGAAGTCAGATTGCCGGGAACCTTCA
>VFKK01000071.1 GCA_009885605.1 Cyclobacteriaceae bacterium
AATATGAATTCCCCAGATCAGGGGAGATTTGACATGGAATCCGATCATTCTGGATGGATTGCCTTCTTCAAAATCCTTCAGAAAACTCTCAGTCAACACTATCGCAATGTCGGTTTCATCGTTTCTCAGAGCCTTGTTCATTTGGCCTGATCCACGGGATTCATCCGTCCAGCTCAGTTGAATTCCTTTTGCTGAGAAAGGCTGCGAGGCGATAACTTTCTTCCATGGGAGATTGAAGTGTTCAGGTACTCCGGTGACGCGCAGGGTTTTCATAGATTTCTGGAAGTAGATTTGTAAAAATAAAGAAGCCGATCCCAAAAGGAATCGGCTTGCCTTTTTTTAGGAGAAATTAATCGTGTGTGACGTTTCGGTCAGTGATGAATAGATTGCTTAATCCGGCTAAAATCAAGAGAGTTCCTGCCAAAAGCATGGTATTAATGACCTCCTCACCGAAGAAGAATTTGTATAAAATATTGACTCCGCCCAAAGCAGCGACGATCTGGGGAATGACAATAAACATGTTGAAAATTCCCATGTAAACGCCCATTTTCTTGGGTTCTACAGAACTGGAAAGCATCGCGTAAGGCATTGAAAGAATGCTCGCCCAGGCAATTCCGACCAGTGAGAAGCAGATGTGAAGCATCCAGGGCTGATCAATATAATAGATCATGATGAAACCAATTCCCCCGATTATCAAACTAACCATGTGCAGTAGTTTTCGATTAATCTTCAGCCGACTGGTGAAAAACGCAAGAACGAGCGCGTACACCATCGATACCAGACCATAAGTCCCAAGGTAAGTCCCTACGCTGTCTGCCGCATCGTTGTATTCTGCCGAACTTGTATCAGTTGCGCCAAAAACGTGCTCCGTGATTGCCGGAGTTGCAAAACTCCACATGGTGAAGAAGGCAAACCAGGAGAAAAATTGCACAACTCCCAATTGTTGCATCACCTTCGGCATGCCCAAAATATTTTTTGCAATCTCACTCATACCGGAGAAAACGCCTTTTTTTGAAGCTTTATCTCTTTCAAATTCCTCTATGTCTTCAGGAGGATATTCCTCTGTTCGGAGGATGGTGTACAGGATAGAAGAGAATAAAACAAATGCCCCGATCGCAAAGGCATATCGTACAGAATCCGGGACTACACCGTCAGGAGCTGTATTTGGAACTCCCATCTGAGTCATGAGCCAGGGAAGATTGGAAGCTATCCAGGTACCGATTCCAATTATCAAAGTCTGAACGACAAAGCCATACGAGCGCTGGGAATCCGGAAGTTTATCAGCAACCAATGCACGGAAAGGCTCCATGCTAATATTGATCGAGGCGTCCAGAATCCATAGAGATCCGGCCGCCATCCAAAGTGCAGAAGAGTAGGGAGCGAAAAATAAGGCTATTGTGCTGAGGACTGCTCCGATAAAAAAGAAGGGTTTTCTCCTCCCGAATTTGGGATGCCAAGTACGATCGCTTAGATATCCGACAATGGGCTGAATCAATAACCCGGTAAGCGGCGCCGCGATCCACAGGAATGGAATGGCGTCTTTATCAGCTCCAAGAGTTTGAAAGATTCTGGACATGAAGCCACCCTGAAGAGCAAATCCGAACTGAATTCCCAGAAATCCGAAACTCATATTCCAGATTTGCCAAAAACTCAATTCTTTCTTTTTTAAAGTCATTTTGGGTTAATTTAAAAGGTACAGGTTGGCAATACTCATCAATAAAGCCCAGAGATTTCTATGGTTTCCGAACTGTTTGGATACTCGAAATAAGATAGGCCAGAAATAGATAAAAATGAATGTTCGACTTCCGGAAGCGGATCAAACTCCGTCAATCTTCCGAGGAAGGCATAATTTTCTTTTTTTAGGGTAATTGATTTCCCCTTGATCTTGATTGTTTCAGTTTTGAATCCATGAAGGTAAATTCTGAGGGATTCGTATTCACAGATAAATGAACCTTCTGTTTCCGCCAAAATGAATTTCTTTTCCTCAGGAAAATAACTGAATTCCCTTTTTAAAAATTGATCCTTCTGATACGCCAGGCTATTTCCATCGTCTTCATAGTGGATAAAGGAAGATTCCTCGACCCCGGCATAAAGATGGATTCTAAGAACTCCGTCATGTTTTTCTCCTGTGTGTGCTACCTCGGACTGCATGGTGAAAATGCTTCCGCCTTTCACAAAAACCGGTAAATAATTCAGCGGGCAATCGGCGTAAATACTTTTCAATCCGGGTTGAAATCCGTCAGTATAAAGGTTGTACCAAGTGCCTTCCGGAAGGTAAACCTTGGTGATTTCCTTGTAGCTTTCCACCGGTGCTACCAGGAAAGTATCGCAGAAAAGATATTGGTTTTGGTATAATGATTTGTAAACGTTTTGGTCATTCGGATAGTCGATTGCCAAACTCGCCACTATCGGAAGTCCGGTTTCAGTTGATCTGAAGAAAGAGCTATAGATCGTTGGCAAAATCTTGTATCTCAGCTTCATATAATTGCGGGAGATTTCTTCAACTTCTTCCCCAAATGCCCATGGTTCAGCATCATTGCTGTTGATCATCGAGTGAGCTCTGAACAAAGGTGAGAAGGTGCCAATGCTCATCCATCGGGCAAAAAGTGATTTGTTGGCCTCACCTGCAAATCCACCGATATCGTATCCTGAAAATGCCACACCGCTCAATCCTAAGCTATTGATAAGTCGGATTCCGGCCATCATGTGATCTTCGCTTGCGATATTGTCACCGGTCCAGGCTGCAGCATATCGCTGAATTCCCGCAAAACCAGATCTGGTTAGTACAAATGGCCTTTCGTCATTTCTTTGGAGAATCGAACCTTCCATTGCTGCTCTGGCCATTTGCATGCCGTAGATATTCCGGGCTTTTCGATGAGAAGCGGTATTTCCATCAAAATCAAACTCGATCAAATTTGGTGTAAACTGACCCCAGGATGCAGGTTCGTTCATGTCAGTCCAGAAGCCATCCACTCCGGCTTCGGTGTAAAATGCCATTTTTTCGGCCCACCAATCTCTGGTTTCGGCTTTGGTGAAATCAGGAAAAGCGCACCAACCCGGCCAAACCTGGGCTTCGTATTGAACTCCATCCGGATATTTTATAAACAGGTCTTTGTCTTTTCCCTCTTCATAGGGTAGATATCCTTTGTCGGTTTTGATCCCCGGATCCATAATGACTACGACCTTGAAGCCTAATTCCTTCAATCTGGCAATCATGCTTTTGGCATCGGGAAATTTTTCTCCGTCAAAAGTGAAAACCTTGTAAGCTTCCATGTGATGGATGTCCAGGTAAATCACATCTGCGGGCATATCTTTGTCCCGGAATGTATTTGCAAGCGTCAAAACCTCCTTATCTGGATAATAGGAATAGCGGCATTGCTGGAAACCTAATGCCCACTTTGGAGGCATATTCATTTTTCCGGTCAGGTCGGTATAGCTCGAAATAATGCCTGCAACTGTTGGCTCATGGATGAAATAATAATCCATGTCCCCGTCCTCGGCACTGAAATAAATGAATCGATTGTTAGACGCGCCAAAGTTGAAAACAGTCTTGTGGGTATTGTCCATGAAAATCCCATAAACTCCTTTGGGATGCACGCCTATGTAAAAAGGAATGCTCATGTATAATGGATCGTCGCCTGTGCCGTAGGCAAAATAATCGGTATTCCAGTTGGTGTAAGCTTTCCCTGATCGGTCCAGATTTCCTGTTTTTTCTCCCAGTCCAATGAACTTTTCATTTACCTGAACTTGCTTGTAATTGGCGACTTCTGTTCCAATCCAGGAAATGCCCAAAGAATCGTCAGCATTCAGAAGGTTACCATTTAAATCAAAAAAACTCAGAGCGAAACTTTTGAGATTTAGTTCAAGCTTGAGTTTATCGGTTGTGAGAGTGAGTTTTTCAAGAGTTTCTGCCAAAGCGAAAATTCCGGGATTAGGCTCTGCCACGACTGAATAGGGATTTGGATCAAATTCATCGAATTTGCCAGCCTGAACACGGATTATTCCCGAACTGAAAACTGTGATTTTGAATCTGGCAGTTTCGGTAACTCCCTCAAGGCCGGTTGATGATTTTTGCCAGGATAAAACTGCTCCAATTCCCACTGAACGAGCTGAGGAGGAGTTTTTTTTCGGGGAAAAGGATTGGGTATTCATAGCTTTTTCCCCAAGGTTAAGTCTTAGAGACATGCTAATTTAGGAACGATCGGGAATGATAAAAATAAGCCTCTTATAATCCTAAGAGGGATTGCTAATTTAAATATCATCATAAAATGGCTCAGGTATCCAATTAGGCCTATTCAATCGATTGCAGCATTCCATGAAAAATTATTGCTTTTTTTAAAGCATCAGAGTCTTACGGAGGATTTTCGGATCAAAAGCTCCGTTTCCAGTACAACGGGACCTGTTATAGTATTGGGATCAAGTTTCTTTTCGATCATATCCAACAACATGTCTGTGGCTTTTGCTCCCATTTTTGAGCCGGGCTGAGACACGGAAGAGAGGGATGGGTCGATCATCGTGCAAAATTGCCAATTGCTAAATCCAACAATTCCGACTTCTTCAGGGATCCTCAATCCTTCAGCTTTGCAGGCAAGCATCGCGCCCACTGCAGCCATGTCGTTACTGGCAAAGAATGCATCGGGTCTCACGGGTAGTGATTTCAAAATTTTGGATGTGATTTTTTGGCTTTCACTATCGGTTCCAATCGAACACTCCACGATATAATCAGGATCGATTTTCATCCCATTTTCGATCAAAGCATCCTGATATCCCCTGATTCTTTCCTGACTGATTTTCAAGTTTTTAGGACCTGCCAAATGAACGATATTCCGAAAGCCTTGTGTGATAAGATGATTGGTTGCAGTATAAGCTCCTTTGTAGTCATCGACCATGACACTGATTGCATTTGGAATTTCAGGCACTCTATCGAAAAACACGATCGGATATCCCTGATTTATAAGTTTCGAAAAATGTTCAAAGTCCGTTGTTTCCTTTGAAAAGCTCACTAAAATTCCATCGATTTGATTGTCTAGCATCGTTTCAATGCTTGAAATTTCTCGGGCAAGTTTCTCATTAGTTTGGGTCAGAATCACATTATAACCTCTGGAAAATGCGACCCCTTCAATTCCGCTGATTACTGTTGAAAAGAAAAAATGGACCACCTCCGGAATAATCACGCCAATCGTAAAAGAACGGCTTTTTCGAAGTGAAAGAGCAATGGCATTCGGTCGGTAATGTAGTTTTTCGGCTACCTCTTTTACTTTCCTTTTGGTTTCATCGCTTATCCCGGGATAGTTTTTCAACGCACGAGAAACAGTGGATGCAGAGACGTTCAATTCAATTGCAATGTCTTTGATAGTGGCTTGTCCAATTTTCATGAAATCATACTTTTTCTGAGGATGAATTACTTTAATAACCTGGTACCGAGGATTTAAATTTTAGTAAATAGAGTAGAAATTTTCGAAAAAATCACTTTGTGTGTTTATTGGGTGAAAATAATTTTGAACTGCAAACGAAACCGCAAACGATTGCATTGAAAAAATAGGCCCATTGGTCTCTGAGTTGTTTGGTTCCGACGCCCTCTTTTGATAATATTTGGGAGATTTCCGATGGTTATTTCTCATGCTTTAGTCGTTTGATTTCTTTTTAAAAATGCTCCCTTTCAAAATCAGCTTGATTTAAGCTACATACTTCCTGATTCCCTGCTTCTGGTTTTTCGAAAAGAAGATAGGCTCATCACCCTTCCTATGAAAACCAGATTTTCCTTTTTATTCCTCCTGTTTTTTTTTGTTGGATTTTCGGGCGTTTTTGCCCAGGTCACCACTGAGCCTTCAGTCGCTGTTTCTTCGAATTCTGTCAAGATTATCTATGATGCTTCCAAAGGGACTACTGGTCTCAAGGACTGCAATTGCGATGTCTACATCCATATTGGAGCAGTGACGGAAAGCGCTTCTTCGAATGCATGGTCAATTGTTCCTTTTACTTGGGCGACTACTGATCCCAAAGCAAAAATGACCAAAGTTGCAGGGCAGAGTAATATTTACTCCTTCGAATTGGTACCGAATCAGTTTTTTACCAATCCGAATGGGTTGACCATTTTTCGATTGGGCATGGTTTTTAGAAATGGAGACGGAACCAAAGAGGGAAAGTCCGCTTCAAACGGAGATTTTTTTGTGGATTTGACGCAGGGATTTCAGGTTTCATTTACCTCACCGCTGGGATCCTCAGTTTCACTGGAGACAGGGGAGTCCTTAGATTTCAAGGCATCAGCTTCGGCAGTTTCCGATATTTCATTTGAGCTCGACGGAATTGAAGTGAAAAATGCGGTCGGGGTTCAAAGCCTCGATTACCGATACACGGCTACTCAAGCAGGTAATTATAAGTTGGTGGTCAAAGCGAAAAGTGGATCAAATGAAGATACTCAGACCATCGATATTGAAGTATTCAGTCCTTCTGTAGTTGAAGCATTACCAGCCGGAGCTAAACTTGGAATCAATTACATTTCTGAAACCGAGGTTATTTTGGCCTTGCAAGCGCCGGGGAAAAAACTAGTTCACGTAATCGGTGATTTCAATGATTGGCAAGTATTGCCAGCGTTTCAGATGAACCGAACCTTAGATGGAAGTATTTTCTGGCTCAGGATTTCGAATCTGGTCTCAAGGCAGGAATACATTTTCCAATACCTGGTAGATGGCACTATTCGAATCGGTGATCCTTATGCAGATAAAACCTCTGATCCTGATTCAGATCAGGAGTTAATAACCCAAAACCGCTATCCTGGTTTGAAGCCATATCCAACAGGAAAAACTTCCTATCAGGCGACTTATCTTCAAACAGGTCAGGATTCTTTCATCTGGAAAAACACGGTCTACGAAAAGCCAAAACCAGAGGAATTGGTCGTGTATGAGTTGCTGGTAAGAGATTTTGATGAAAAGAGAACCTATCAGGCTGTCATCGACCGGTTGGATTATTTGAAAGAACTGGGTATCAATGCCATCGAATTGATGCCTGTCGGAGAATTTGAAGGCAACCTGTCCTGGGGTTATAATCCTTCTTTCTTTTTTGCGCCTGACAAATATTACGGAACAAAAAATGACTTGAAGAGACTCATTGACGAAGCTCATGGCAAAGGAATAGTGGTGATCATGGACATGGTTCTCAATCATGCTTTTGGCCAAAGTCCGATGGTGAGGCTATTCAATGATGCTGAATTTGGAGCTCCCACTTCTGATAATCCATGGTTTAACCGAGTGGCAAAGCATCCTTTTAATGTTGGATATGACTTCAATCACGAAAGCAAATACACGCAGGCTTTTGTCGATTCGGTGAATAATTACTGGATGACTGAATATAAAGTCGATGGTTTTCGGTTCGATTTAAGCAAGGGTTTTACCCAAGTCGAATCAGGGACTAACGTTGGCACTTGGAGCCAATACGATCCCAGCCGAATCAAAATCTGGAAACATATTTACGATCGAATAAAAGCAAAACATCCCGATTCTTATGTGATTTTGGAGCATTTATCGGAGAATTCTGAGGAGAAAGAATTGGCTGATTACGGGTTAATGTTTTGGGGAAATATGAATTTTGATTTTCGGGAATTGGCCAAAGGCCAAAACAAAAATTTGGATTGGGCATATTATGGGACTCGTGGCTGGAAAAATCCAAACCTGATAGCTTATCAGGAAAGCCATGACGAGGAGCGGGTCATGTGGGAGACCTTAAATTTTGGAGCCATTTCCCCCATCAATCTCAAGCAATTGGAAAATGCCGTGAACAGAAATCAACTTTTGACGGCATTTTACATGGGTATTCCCGGACCCAAAATGATCTGGCAGTTCGGTGAATTTGGATACGATGTCGAACTCAACAATGATCGACTGGCAATCAAGCCCACCAAATGGGAGTATCGGAATAACCCTGAAAGGATGCGGCTATTCAAGTTATATCAGGAAATGATTGAATTGAAAGACGATCATATTGCTTTCAATAAGCCCTCAAAAACTACCCTTTCCCTGGAAAGTACCGTGAAATCAATCACTCTGGAGCATCCGGATATGGACGTCGTGATTCACGGAAATTTTGGGTTGTCCACTGTCGGAAATATCCCTTTAAGCTTCCCAAAAGTGGGGAAGTGGTATAATTACTTCACCGGAGAGGAGTTGAATCTTACAAGTACGAGCTTCAATTTCAACCTGCGATCCAGTGAGTTTCTGCTGTTTACCAGCAAGCCTCTTCCCAAACCGGAATCAGGAATTGTTCAGGTGGATTTTGTGACGGCCATTCCGGAGGAAATTGCCCCTGAAGGCGAGATCCAACTCTATCCTGTACCGACCATGGGAAGATTGATGATTGCGTTTCCTGAGGATATGAGCGGAGTCAAATTCAGGGTAGCAGACATGGCCGGAAGGGTCCTGTTGGAAGGAGCTTCTACTTCCGGAGGCAAGATTTTAGAATTGGATGTAACCAATATTCAGGCAGGGATTTATATCTTTGAAGCTTACGATCACAAACGAGTGCTTCGAAGGCGCTTCATAAAAGAATAATCAAACCTAAGTCAAACATGAAATTTAAACCTGGAGTAAAATACGGTGAGGAACTCAGAGATCTTTATGCTTATGCTAAAGAGAGCGAGTTCGCAATGCCGGCTGTGAACGTTATCAACACCAATACAGTGAACGCTGTGATGGAGACAGCTAAGAAAGTTAATTCTCCTGTTATCATTCAGTTTTCGAATGGCGGAGCTCAATTTTTCGCAGGAAAAGGTCTTGCAAATGACAAGCAGCAAGGAAGTATCGCCGGTGGTATCTCAGGTGCCCACCACGTTCACCAAATGGCTGAAGCATACGGAGTTCCGGTTATTTTGCATACAGACCATGCAGCAAAAAAATTGCTCCCCTGGATCGACGGTTTGTTAGAAGCCGGAAAAGCATATCACACTGCCTACAAAAGACCACTTTTCAGTTCTCACATGCTGGATCTTTCTGAAGAGCCTTTGCATGAAAACGTTGAAATCTCCTGCAAATACTTTACTGAATTCAATAAGCTGGACATGGCGATTGAAATTGAATTGGGAGTAACAGGCGGAGAAGAAGACGGTGTAGATAATTCAGATATTGATTCTGCAAAACTTTACACTCAGCCTTCAGAAGTGGCTTATGCATACGAGCACCTGAAGCAGATCGGTGATTTATTTACGATTGCTGCAGCTTTTGGAAATGTTCATGGTGTCTACAAGCCGGGTAATGTAAGCCTAAAGCCGGTGATTTTGAAAAACTCACAGGACTTCATCAATGAGAAATACGGAACAACAGGTAAGCCTTTGAACTTTGTGTTCCATGGCGGATCCGGATCTTCTGTGGAAGAAATTCGCGAAGCAAATAGCTACGGATCCATCAAAATGAATATTGATACAGATATGCAGTGGGCATTTTGGGAAGGGATTCTGATGTACTACAAGAAAAGCGAAGGATATCTACAAAGCCAATTGGGTAATCCAGAAGGCCCGGACAGTCCCAATAAGAAATATTATGATCCGCGTGCTTGGCTTCGCAAAGGAGAAGAGAACTTTGTGAAGCGCCTTGAACTGGCATTTGACATGCTGAATGCAGTAAACAGAAATTAATACAAGCTCTGAATACATTGAAAAGTCACTCTGAGCAGTGACTTTTTCTTTTCCCCCCAATCCTCAAAATGAGAAACACCCGATTAACCGGCCTTGTCGCAGGCATTGCGATTGTCACCGCCTGCGAACAAAAAGAAATCCCTGAAGTCAAAAACTACTGGCCAAATGCCGGTGTGACGTATGAGATCTTTGTTCAATCCTTTAATGACTCCAATGGAGATAGTATAGGAGACTTCAACGGTGTAACTCAAAAGCTTGATTACGTGAAAGAATTGGGTGCCAATGCGATCTGGTTTATGCCGATCATGCCATCACCAACTTATCACAAATATGATGTGACAGATTACAAGGCTGTTCATCCCGATTACGGGACGATGGAAGATTTCAAAAAACTGCTTGACGAAGCTCACAAGCGTGACATCAAGGTAGTGATAGATCTGATCATCAATCACACCAGTAATCAGCATCCCTGGTTTCTGGAATCAAAATCCGGTCGGGATAACCCATTCAGAGATTATTATGTCTGGGCTCAAAAAGACACCATTGCTGATTTCCTAAACAAGAAAACCATCACACTCGATTCGGATAACATTCGTCAGTGGCACGATCCGGGAAAGGGCGAAGACTTTTATTATGGGTTCTTCTGGGGAGGAATGCCGGATCTGAATTTTGACAATCCGAAAGTCAGGGAAGAAATCTACGACATCGGACGGTTCTGGCTGGAGGAAATCGGAGTGGACGGTTTCAGATTAGATGCAGCCAAGCATATTTTCCCGGATGATCGTCCTCTGGACAACCATGCTTTTTGGAAGGAATTTCGTGCTAAAATGGAAGCCATCAAGCCGGATGTCTATCTGGTAGGAGAGGTTTATGATAAGAAAGAAATCGTCGCGCCTTATCTGCCGGGATTACCTGCACTTTTCAATTTTGACTTTCATTACACCTTGCTTGATGCGTTGAATAAAGAGGACGGGATGCTTTTGGCCAAAAAACAAAAGGAAGTTATCGATTTCTACCAAGGTATCACTCCGACTTTTATTGACGCTACTTTCTCATCTAATCACGATCAGCCCAGATTGCTCAATGAGCTCGGTTCAGATCCTGCGAAATACAAGCAGGCAAGTTTGATTTTGATGACCATGCCAGGTGCACCTTACCTCTATTACGGTGAGGAAATTGGAATGCTGGGATTGAAGCCCGATGAGAATATTCGTGAACCTTTTCTTTGGGATGAAAAATCGAAAGACAAAGGGAGAACTTCCTGGATAAAGCCCAAATACAGCACTGATAAAACTGTGACGCCGCTATCAAAGCAAACAGGCGATCCGAACAGCTATTTCAATCATTACAAAAATTTGATCACGATGCGAAATTCCTATCAGGCATTGGCAATCGGAACAATCGAATTGCCCGCGGAAGAATATCCAAAAACTGTGATGGCTTATTTCAGACAGTCTGGTGAGCAGGAAATTTTTGTTATTCATAATGTGGGAAAAGAAGCAGTTGAGATTGATTTGCCGGATGGATTTGGTCAATCGATTTTCAGTTTGGGTGGAGGAGAAGTCGCTTCCGGAAAGCTGAAACTGAAAGGGAATTCAAGCCTGGTATTTCTGAGAGATTAAAAAATTGGAAGGGGGTTTAGGCCTCCTTTTTTCATTTAAAATTACCCTCGTTCTTGTTTCTCCCGAACGATTAAAGAAAAATTGGAGTTGAGAAAGGGATAGAAAAAAGCTTATGCAAGATTTATTTCCCTATTCCGTTTTGGATTTAGCCATTATCAGAAAGAATGCGGATGCAGCTGATGCCTATCATAGAAGTCTGGATCTTGCTCAAAAAGCTGAAAATTGGGGCTATAAGCGGTTTTGGCTTGCGGAGCATCACAATATGTCCAGCGTTGGAAGTTCGGCTCCGACAATTCTGATGGGACATATTGCAGGGGGAACGAAAATAATACGAGTGGGTTCCGGAGGAATCATGCTTCCCAATCACAGTCCTTTGATGGTCGCCGAGCAAATTGGAACTTTGGAGACACTTTATCCGGGAAGAATCGATTTGGGGTTGGGAAGAGCTCCCGGCACTGACCAAAAAACTGCCTTAGCTCTTCGTCGGGGAAGAATGGAAACTGTCAATGATTTTCCGAGGGATCTCGAAGATTTGCAGCATTATTTTTCATTGGATAATTCCCGCTCCGAGGTAAGAGCATTTCCCGCCGAAGGGCTTGATGTGCCGATTTACCTTTTGGGATCAAGTATGAGCAGTGCGGTTTTGGCTGCTGAAAAAGGACTTCCTTACGTTTTCGCTAGTCATTTTGCGCCCACTTACTTTCTTCAGGCTGTGAAATATTATCAGACCCACTTTAAGCCATCCGATCAATTAAAAGAGCCTTATGTAATGGCCTGTGTCAATG
>VFKK01000043.1 GCA_009885605.1 Cyclobacteriaceae bacterium
TGAACAACTCTGGATAGGGATAGTCTCCCACATTGAATTCACGGACATGCACCGTATCTCCAAACCACTTTTTGACGCTGTTAAAATTCTGTTCCAAACCGGGAGGGAGAAGATCCTCAGGATTACAGTTCCAACAGACTTTCACATTCGGAGCTGTTACCTGATCAAAAATTGCCTTCATGTTAGGAAGCTCCTGAGTAAGATTACCGTGAACCTCTACTCTGACCAACTGCCCAAAATCCCGCGCAAATTCCCCCACTTCATTAAATGAAGCGGCTATTTGCGCTATCGTTTTCTCTTTGGAAACTTCAGATGGAAGGTTATTAGGTTTCACCTTGATGCCGGTGGCACCGATATCATGGCAAAGCTTGATGTAGGATTTGGTTCCTTCAATGTTCTCCCGAACCTTTACCGGATCAATGCTATGATATTCGAAATTGCTCCCGTAGCCGAGGCAAGTAACTGGACTGTCAGCAAAACGCTTTTTCACATCAGCACGCTGAGCTTGATTGAGAGTGGATTCTACGCCGTGAGCATGCTGGGTCCGTAATTCTACTCCTAAGACCCCGGTCTTTTCGCAATTTGCAATGAGCGTAGGCAGGTCCCAATCCTTAGCCCATTCATAGGTTACCAATCCAAATCTCATCCTTGATTCAGATGCGGGGTTGAATGCCGAGAGCGGGCTCAATGTAGCTAAGCCAATTCCGGCAGTAATACTCCTTTGAATAAAATCGCGCCTTGATAAATCTTTTTCCATTCTATCTTAATGATAAGAAAAAAAAAAGTTTAATGATTCAAGAAAGAAGATTTATTGTGCGCAATCGATTTAGGTAAAAGAAAAATACTAACCTGATTCAAACTTGAATTTTACTCCAGTTTTTGTGGAAGATCGATGTCAGATTTTTTCAGATTGTCCCAAAAAACCTTCTGTACAAGTTGAAACAAAAACCAGTTAAAACGACTGATTTTTAAATCCTTGCCTGATAGGTATAAAGCTGATAATACCTACCCTGCTTGGCGATCAACTCATCATGCATACCTTGCTCCACGATCCTGCCCTGCTCAATTACCAGAATCTGATCAGCTTGGCGAATCGTACTCAATCTGTGGGCAATTACGAAAGTGGTTCTGCCTTTCATCAACTCCTTTAAACTCGCCTGAATCAATGTTTCTGATTCAGTGTCAAGATTGGAGGTAGCTTCATCCAAAATCAATATCCTTGGATCTGCTAAAATCGCTCTGGCAATCGCTATCCGCTGTCTTTGTCCTCCGGAAAGCTTCACTCCTCTCTCTCCAATCAGTGTGTCCAGCCCCTCCTCAAATCGATCTGAGAACTCTTGCACGTGAGCTGCCCGAACGGCAAGTTGAAGTTGCTCTGAACTCGCATCAGGTCTTGGGAAAAGAATGTTTTCTTTAATCGTACCTTCAAAGAGAAAATCATCCTGCAGCACCACTCCCAATCGGGATCTGAATGAGTCAAGCGTGATGGTCTGCAGATCATGTCCGTCCAAAAAGATAGTTCCTGAATCAGGATTTAAAAAAGTAGCTGCCAATCCTGCAATCGTTGTTTTCCCCGATCCGGAAGTTCCCACCAAAGCCGTAACTGATCCTGAAGGCGCTTCAAATGTGATTCCTTTCACCACCTCTTTTCCCGATTCATAAGCAAACGAGACATTATCAAAAACCATATCGCCACGGAATTCCTTCAAATCGAGCGTTCGCTTACGATCGTCTGCCTCTAACGGGGTATTCATAATTTCCTCGGTGCGGTCAAGCCCGGCAAAAGCTTCAGTCAACTGACTTCCAATATTAGACATCTGAACAATTGGTGCAATCATAAAACCCAGGTAAAGGGTAAATGCCAGAAAATCGCCAAAGGTCATTTCGCCTTGCATGATCATGTATCCGCCCATTCCCATGATTCCGGCAGAAGCCAAACCGAGAAGTAATGTGCCTGCCGAAGTCACAAAGCTGGTTGCGGTTAAACTGGCTTTGACATTTTGAAAAAGCAAGTCCACACCTTTTTCAAATGATCTGATTTCCTGTGCTTCCGCATTGAAGCCTTTGATCACGCGAATACCGCCAAGCGTTTCGGTTAAACGACCGGTAACCTGGGCATTGATTTTTCCCCGCTCGCGGAAAATCGGTCGGATTTTGCTAAAGGCTTTCAAAGAAACCACCCCAAAAATAGCTACAGGTGCCAGCACGTAAAGCGTCATCAACGGACTGATTGAGATCAATAAAATGAGGGAAATTATAGCTGTCAGGACCCCTCCGATCATTTGAGCAAAGCCTGTTCCGACAAGATTTCTAACACCTTCTACATCAGTCATGATTCTCGATACCAATTCACCTGTCTTGGTGTTATCAAAAAATCGAATCGGCAACTTGATGATATGACTTTGAACTTGAGATCTGAGTTTGGCTATCAGGTTTTGAGCTTCTACACTTAATATTTGAGTCAAAGAATAAGAAGTGATTGACTGTACTACAATTGCTCCAACGACAATTAAAATGAGCCATTTCAGCAAATCGAGATTGTTTGACGGTATCACATCATCGATAAGATATTTACTTGCTCCCGGCAATATCAATCCGGAAAGTCTGCTTATGATGATGAGGAATAATCCTAAAAATAATTGTTTTCTCCGGGGCCAAATAATGGTCTTAAAGACCTGACCCATCGTTACTTTTCGTTCTGCTTTCTTTGCCATATCAAATAAAATCAATGCAAAAACCCCGGTTTGTATCCCGGGGTTCCATTTTTATTTTTCTTCGTCTTCTTCTTCTTTCATTCTCGGAATGAGTTCCACCGGGTTTCTGGTTTTTTTATTCATTCGCAAGTTAACAACCTCGACTGCCAATGAGAAAAATACAGCAAAATAGATATATCCCTTTGGCACTTCAAAGTGGAATCCTTCCAGAAGAAGCATGAATCCGATCAGGATCAGGAATGAAAGTGCTAAAATTTGCAAGGTAGGGTGACCATTGATGAAATGACTGATTTTACCAGCGAATGTCATCATGATCCCCAGTGAAATAACAACAGCAATGATCATGATACTCACATGATCAACCAATCCAACCGCAGTAAGAATACTGTCAAATGAGAAAATAATATCCAGTAAAATGATTTGGACAATCACATTTCCAAAGCTTTTGGCTGATTGTGCCTTAATCTCCTCAGGATCACCTTCCATTTTATGGTGAATCTCCATGGTCGATTTGTAAAGTAAGAAAAGACCACCAACTCCCAGGATCAAGTCTCTTCCGCTAAAACCATGTTCCAGAATAGTAAACAGAGGATTTGTGAACTTAATTATGTAAGAAATCCCCAATAAAAGACCAATTCTGAAGAATAGAGCAAGTGTTAAACCAA
>VFKK01000175.1 GCA_009885605.1 Cyclobacteriaceae bacterium
CATTTTCACTTTACTCATTACGTTGAGTAATTTTACTCAATTTATTGAGTAAATTCCAAATAAGTATCCCATTTTATTTATTATCAATTACTTACGAAATATTTTTTATCCATTTTTAGCAGAAAATCAAGCTATTCCAGCAAAAAAAAACCGTGATTTTAGGCAAAAAAAATCCCCCGACGATGGCCGGGAGATTTTTCAAAATAATAAACCCTCTTACAAAATATTTTCATTCACCCAATCAATCTCTTCCTTTCGGATAGTATGTTCGGGATCGCCGAAGATTAGTTGTTTCACGTTTGCTCCCATCTTTTCAATCAATTCAGCTGAGGCTTTGATCCTGGAAAGAGGCACATGGAAATCTCTTTCGCTGCTCCCAATAAAAATCGAAGTTCCGGCAAAATCTCCCTGATACTTTTCGGGCTGAAGCTTTTCCCCAATTAATCCTCCGGTGAAAGCAATGACTCCTCCAAGCTTTTTGGCATTAAGCGAAGCAAACTCCAAACTCAAACAAGCACCTTGAGAAAATCCAATCAGGACAGTGTTTTCGGGAGAAATTCCTGCCTCCATGATTTTATCCCAAACTGCCTTGATGGTATTCAATGAATTTTCCAATGCCTGTTTATTCTGGGCATCCGGTGCCATAAAGCTGAAGGGATACCAGGAATTTCCTGCAGCACTTGGTGCCAAAATCGCGTATTCATCAAGATAGAGATGAGATTTGAGCGAAAGAATACTTTCTGCTGATGCTCCCCTACCGTGAATCAGGATGGCTGCTTTTTTTGCTTTGTCCAGAGGCAAACCAGCTTGCTTTATCTCAGGCATAAGCTTCGGTATTTAACGTAACCGGCGTAAGATTCGCTTCAATTCTGCCCCGGTTTGGCTCTGCCCAATCAGGCAATTTAATCAACTCACCTAAGTGCGCTTCGTCTTCATCAATTGCAAATCCGGGCTCATCTGTGGCCACCTCAAACAAAACTCCTCCCGGCTCCCGGAAATAGATCGACTTGAAATAATTTCGGTCTTTCACTTCTGTGACCTGATATCCATTTTTCATCAGGATAGTTTGAACCTTAAGTTGAGAAGCTTCATTTGCTGTGCGGAAAGCGATGTGATGCACCGTGCCTGCACTTTGCATTCCACGATTTCCGGTTTTATCCAGTACGATATCCACTATATCACCAGGTTTCCCTTCGGTACCATAGCGGAATCTCCCATTCTCTTCACCGATGAATCGGTAATCCATATGTTGAGTCAGCAGCTTTTCGGTGAGCTCTTTGGATCTGAGGTTTAAAGTTGCTCCGTAAAAACCACGGATGGAATTTTCAGCCGGAATTTGTCCATAAGTCCATCCGGTACGAGAATCGTTGTCATTTGCAATCAACTCTATTCCCATTCCGTCGTGATCCTCAAATCGAATCAGCTTTTCACCAAATCGGGTTAACACATCTGAAACTGAAACCCCATACTTCTTCAATCGCTCAATCCAATAATTCAAGGAGTCAATCGAAATTGAAAATGCTGTGTAAGTCAGCTCACCAGATCCTTTAGTTCCTTTTCTGGCTCCGGTAAATGGAAATGTAGTGAAAACCGTTCCCGGTCGCCCAAGCTCATCACCAAAATAGAAGTGATAAACATCCGGCGAATCGAAATTGATTGTCTTTTTCACCAATCGCAAACCAAGGATTCCTGAATAGAAATTAATGTTGCTCTGAGGGTTTCCGGCTATCGCAGTGATGTGATGTATACCGGTGATGAGTGGTTGCATATGAATTGAATTTAAGAAAAAAAGCCGCCAAGGCAGCTTTTAGATTTTTAAGCTGTTGCCTCTGCCAATTCTTCAACGGCTTGTTTCACCAATTGTACGTTGAGGATAAGTCTAACCTGATCACTTACTACAACGCTTCCAGCTTCAGTTATGGCAGACCAAGTCAACCCGAATTCTTTTCTGCTGATTTTACCTTCGATTTCGAATCCAGCCTTAGTTTGTCCATAGGGATCGCCAGCAACTCCACCAAAGTCCAGATCAAGTTCGATTTCCTTCTTGGTTCCGCGGACACTGATATCTCCTACCAATTTGTAATCTCCGCCATGATTCTCTACAATTCCTGCGAAAGTCAATTTTGGATGATTTGCAGCATCAAAGAAATCTCCTGATTTCAAGTGACCGTCACGATCCGCCTGATTGGTATCAATGCTGTCAATATCAGCAGAAAAAGAAACTGTTGCTCCATCAAAATCATCTGAAGTACTTTCTGCGAAACCTTCAAATTTTCTAAAATATCCGGTTACTGTTGAAATGACCAAGTGCTTTACTTTGAAAGAAACTTCAGAGTGAGTTGGGTCGATAATCCATTTTGTAGTGCTCATAATTGTGGTTTTAAAGTAGTTGTTTGATTTATAAGTTTTTACATTATTTGTATAGACATGTATTTGGTTAAAAAAAATTTACCCTCTCATTTTATCCAGCAGATCATTCAATTGATTGACCTCCTCGAGGCTCAAATGGACAAAATTTTTGTTTCCATTTTCAACCTGGGTTTGTAATACCGAAAGTAATTCAAGCCCTTTTTCGGTAATCATGACATCAACTTGTCTTCTGTCGTTCGGACATTCATCCCTCTTAACCAGTCCTTTGTTCTTCAGCTTTTCGACAAGACGACTAGCGTTTGACATCTTATTGAGCATTCGATCCTGAATAGACGATACGGTGGTAGGGACTCCATTCTGACCTCTCAGGATTCTCAATACATTGTATTGCTCCGGTGATATCTCATGAGGCTTGAAAAGACTGTTTTGGGAGGTCACCAGGTAACTTTGAGTGTAAAGAAGATTTACTACCAACTTGTTGTAGGGATCTTTAAACTCCTTTTGTTGAATAGCATCTTCAATCTTCATAATCTCCGGCAATTGTATTTAATGTATATACATACAAATGTAAGAAAAGGTTTGGGACTGCAAAAAAAAATCTCTGATTATTTTAATGGGGCTTGAGTTTGGCTTAAAATGAAAATTCTTTAATTCCTAAAAAAAGGCTTTCAACAGCCTTTTTACACAGTTTTTAAATGAGATTGTTCTTTCAGCCAATCCCCTATCAGTCTATTGACTTCGGATGGCTTTTCGATACAACTGCTGTGACCTGCTCCTGAAATCATGTGAAGTTTCGAACCTGGGATTCCCATTTGGATAAATTTTGCTTTCTCTGGCTTAGTGGCTACGTCCTCATCTCCGACGATGATCATGGTTGGACAGAGAATTTCTGCAAGTTCATCCTCCACCCCTTTTCTATAAATTACCCCCTCAACCGGCCCGGTAATCGATTTTTTGTTGGATCGAAGCTCATTTTTCCAACGGTGGATTTCATCTCTATTGGAGGAGTCTGCCAGCCAGCTTGCAGCAAACATGATAGGCATCACCTGATTGGCAACAAAAGGCAAAATTCCTACCCACTTCACCACACCATTCAAAGTTTTGTATTTCGGGAGATTTTCAATTGGCTCCGCATTACAAGATGTCTCGAGCAAAATCAAAGTTTTGATCAGCTCAGGATGCCTTGCGGCCAACCTCATTCCAACAAATCCTCCCATTGAAAGCCCGGCAAAATGAACTGAGCCAAAACCAAGAGCTTTGATCAGTTCAGCAGCATCTTCAGCTACAGTTTCCATGTCATATGGTCCTTTCGTTTCACTTTGACCTTGTCCACGATGATCATAAGCAATTACACGGTACTTGTCTTTTAGAAATGCCACCTGAGCTTCAAACATTTTATTGCTCCAAAGTAAACCATGAGCAAAAACAATTGTCTCAAGTCCATTTCCCTGATCTGTGTAAAAAAGCTTTACGCCGTTAGCGTGTATGAGTGGCATATTCCTTTTGGGTTATTGACCAATTTATAAAACAATGACCGAAGTTTTGGGGAAAACCACGGTCATTTGTTCTTGATTCATATCCTTTATTCCCAGTCCAAACCAGGTTGAGTGATTTTGAAATTCTCTCTGGCCTTGTGCTGATCCACGATCTCCCTTACGTCCTGAAGAAGTTTTTTTGCATCGTAAACGATTCCATCTTTGACGGTGTATTTCACGCCTCCAACACGAATTGGTTTGTTGTTTTCATCTATTCTAATGGAGCCTGTTCCATAAAGCACTTTCAGATTTTGAAGCGGATTCTCCTCCACGATTACAAAGTCAGCGAGTTTCCCTACTTCAACAGATCCTATTTCTTTTTCCATTCCCAGAGCTTCAGCTCCATACATGGTCGCAGCCCGGATTACTTCGATCGGGTGAAATCCTGCTTCGCGAAGTAATTCCAGTTCTCGGATATATGCGAATCCATACAATTGGTAGATAAATCCTGAATCGGAACCAGCGGTAACCCGGCCTCCGCGATTTTTATATTCATTTACAAAAGTCATCCAAAGACGGTAATTTTCTTTCCACTGCACCTCTTCCTCTGTTGTCCAGTCAAACCAATAAGACCCGTGAGATTGACGGCTTGGCGCATAGAATCTCCAAAGAGATGGTAAC
>VFKK01000300.1 GCA_009885605.1 Cyclobacteriaceae bacterium
AGGAGCGAAATAAGGCAAAAGCAAAACTGGCAGGAATGGAGGAAGAGTGGAAGTCAATTCAAGCAGATTTGGAAGAAGTCTATGGCAAAACCCGACCTCTAAATAAACCTGCAGATTACATTTTGGATCAGGATCATCACCGTCATCTTGCCAATCAGGCAGTTAAGTTTACAGATTGGCAGTTTTACGTGGAGGACTTGTTTTTGGAGAAAATCCGTGATTTGGATAAGTGATTAGTTTTTTCGAGTCCTCGGGATTATAAATCCCGGAATAGTACTTCAGGATTGCAAATCCTGAAGAGCAATAATCTTTTAGAATGCTCCTCGGATTTCAAATTCCAGGGAGCATTTTTTTACCCGAATAGTCGACTTATGCCAACCCGACATCCAAAACCATCCTGGTGGCAAAACCAATCATCACTCCGATATTGGAAAGATCGGTCTCATTTCCAATTTGAAAGCTCAGAAGCGACCAGAAACTTGCAGCAATCATTACGCCTGCGGCAAAACCAAGCATCAGATTGAGAATTCGTTGATTGATGGTTTTAAAGGTGAAAACCAAGGCAGATCCGGCTGCTGTCACTGCCCATGTAAAAAGCGTGGCAAAAAGGGCCAGCAAGACAGGGTGAAATTCAAGAAGATATTCAAGATTCATGGACTGAAAATCTTAGCCTTTGATGATTTATTCATTAAAAAATGGCTTCATCTCCTGGTGGATTTCTTCCCGAAGGGTTTTGAGTTTCAGTGCGTATTCCTGGAGTTTATTCTCTTTTTCTGTTTTGGGAACCCAAGGTTTGACTTTCTTCGGTTCTCCTTTTTCATCCACTGCCACAAAAATGATAATGCAGTGCGTCTTTTTTTCAAACTTTCTCTCCGAAAAACTCCTGGAATAAACTTCCACCATGATGTGAATACTGGACGTTCCGGTGTAAATGACAGCACAATCAATCTTGATTACCTCACCGATATTGATTGGTTTGTAGAACCGGATACCCCCGACATAGACCGTCACGCAATAG
>VFKK01000095.1 GCA_009885605.1 Cyclobacteriaceae bacterium
CAGATCAATCAACTGCAAAATGTGATTGACAATACGAATCCGCTTCAGTTGAGGACCGGAAATCCCCAATTGGATCAGGCTTACAGCAATAGTCTTCGTCTCAGGTTCAGAAGCAATAATCCGGACACGGACAGAAACTGGTTCCTTTTCGCCCAGTCTACTTTGGTCGATAATTACATTTCTAACAGCTCATTAATTGCTACTGAGCCTACGGAAATTCAGGACGGGATCATTTTGGAAAAAGGTTCTCAGCTGAATAAGCCGGTCAATCTGGATGGGTTTTTCGAATTGAGATCCTGGGCCAGCTACGGCATGCCTTTGGGTTTCCTGAAATCCAATTTCAACATCAATGCCGGAGCTGGTTTTACCCGAAGACCCGGCTTGGTGAATGATCAACTTGGTTTTAACAATTCCCAGCGACTAAGCACAGGATTGTCGATTAACAGTAACATCAGTGATCAAATCGATTTCAACATCTGGTCAAGATCCTCTTACAACAAAGTCGAAAACACCCTGAATCCAAGTTTGAATGACACCTTCTTCAATCAGCGGTTTCGCCTGAATTTCAACTGGATTTTCTGGGAAGGATTCATCTACCGACTGGATCTCAATCATCAAATCAACTCAGGTTTGAGCGAAGGTTTTGATAATAGTTTCTCTCTGGTAAATATGAGTTTGGGAAAAAAGATCTTTAAAAATCAGCGTGGAGAGGTCAGCATTATGGTTTATGACCTTTTTGCTCAAAACGCCAACGTGCGCCGAAACATCACCGAGACCTTCATCGAAGATATTCAAACCAATGTACTTCAGCGATATTTCATGCTGACTTTTACTTACAACATTCGTCGATTCAGCAAAGGAATGGATGAAGATTCTTACAACGACCTCTATAAAACGGAGGAAAATCAATAATCATAAGAACAATTGTTGTCGATTCAATTCGACAATAATTTTTAAAATCGTCTTTTCAATTTGACATTTTTTTTATAATTTTGTCGAATAGACTTGACAATTTATGGAGATTCTCTTTTCTACTTCGAAAAATCTACTCAATCAGGTAGATAATAAGTTCTTCAGGTACCTCTTTGACCAAATTGACTGGAATCAAAGAATGATCGCAATCAAAGGTCCAAGAGGGTCCGGGAAAACCACTCTCATGCTCCAGCGAATCAAGTATGGCTTGAATGCCAACTCCAATGAAACGCTGTATATGACGGCTGATCATTATTGGTTTTACACCAACAATCTGGTCGAGACGACAGATACTTTTTACCAGAATGGTGGCAGGTTTTTATTTATCGATGAGGTTCACAAATATCCAAACTGGTCAAGGGAATTGAAAAATATCTACGATTCTTATCCTGATCTGAAGGTTGTCTTTTCATCCTCCTCTGCGCTGGACATTTATAGAGGAGAATCCGATTTGAGCCGACGGGTGATCACTTATGAGTTGCCCGGAATGTCATTTCGGGAATATTTGAAACTGAAAAAAGGGATCAACTTCCAGGTCGTCAGTTTGGAGGAAATCCAGAAAAACCATTCCTCGATTACAACCGAAGTCGCGGCCTCATTTCATCCTTTACCTGTATTTCATGAGTATTTAAAGACGGGATATCTCCCGATTTTCACCGAAACTGATCCGCTGAATATCCCGATTTTTCTTCAGCAGATCATCAATACCGTCATCGAATCTGACCTCGCTTTTATCTCTGATTACAATGCCGGTACTGCATACAAAGTCAAAAAACTCATGGGTGTCCTCGCAGAATCTGTTCCCTTCAAACCGAATCTTACAGCCATTTCCCGTAAAATCGAAACAAGCAGAGATTCTCTTTACGAATGGTTGAATCAATTGGAAAAAGCCAGACTACTCAATTTTCTGATCGCTGAAAGAAAGGGAGTTTCAATCTTGCAAAAGCCTGATAAAATCTACTTGGAAAACACTAATCTTTCTTATGCATTAAAATCCTCTCCCGACATTGGTTCTATTCGGGAGACCTTCCTGCTGAATCAATTGAAAAATCAGAAAATGGAAGTTCGGCTGCCGGCATCAGGTGATTTTTTGGTGGATGATTTGGTGATTGAAGTTGGAGGAAAAAACAAGGATGCTTCACAAATCAAACATCTCCAAAACTACCTGATTGCAGCAGATGAAATAGAGCATGGATTTGGTAAAAAAATCCCTCTTTGGGTATTTGGGATGATGTATTAGAGAAAAAGTTTATGATTATCCGCAATTCTGCCAGTAAGGTGAAAATGAGGTGAGAAAATGGCGGATAATCGTC
>VFKK01000276.1 GCA_009885605.1 Cyclobacteriaceae bacterium
AATCCAACACTACTTTCACTGCGTTTGGGTTTTGTGCATCTTCCTCCGAAATCCGGCACATCAGCGATGCAACTTTGATTTCAGGGTCCTGAAATACGGCCACCAAATCTCTGAGGGATTTTTTATCCTGAAAAGGTTCATCTCCCTGAACATTCACAATCAATTCAGCCTCCACTTCGCTTAGTGCCTCTGCAATCCTGTCGGAACCGCTTTCATGCAGCTTTTTACTAAAAAATACGCACCCTCCCACTTCTTCTATTTGCGAAGCAATTTCAGTATGATCTGTCACCACCCATACCTCATCAAAAATCCCCGTTTCAACGGTACTCAGATAGGTTCTTTGAATCACTGATTTTCCTCCCAGATCCTGAACCAGCTTGGCAGGCAATCGTGTGGAAGCATATCGAGCCGGAATGAGAGCGGCGGTTTTTAACATTTTCAGTTGTGAGTTGTCGGTTATCTGATGTCGGTTGTCTGTGTCGGTTGTTGGTTATTCCGTCATATCGATCCGCCGCGGCGGGAGAGATATCTCATTATTTGGAAAAGTAAGTTGCCAGTTGTCTGTTATCAGTCATATCGAGCCTGTCTGCAAGAGGCAGGTGAGCGAGACATCTAATTCTCTGGAATATTGCTCAACCGAATGGGACCTCTCCTTTGTCGAGGTGACAGTCTCTTATCACTATTCTCCTATCTCTTATCTCCTTTCTCTATTCACCAATCTTTTCCACAAAATGAGATTGCTTCTCTACTTCGTCTTAAACACCTTTTTCAACATTTTCATCAAATCAAAAGAAACCTTCTTTTTAATCTTCTTTTTCTTGGAGTCCAAATCATCCCCATAATAGTTGTACATGTACTTATTATTCTGAGAATAAAGGTAGGTATTACCGTATCCGTAATTGTAACCTTCATAATGGTAACCTGAGTTGATGATACCATTAAAGACTCCATAGACGTTCTTCACCTGCTTGTTGTTGAACAAGTCATTGATCATAACCAGGTGATCTTTAACCGTATAATTTTGTCTGACTACATACAAGTTGATGTCAAAAAGCCTCATCAAGTCGATCGTTTCAGATACCAGACCCATCGGCGGCGTATCAAAAACAATCACATCAAAGCGCTCTTCCAGATACGCCAAAAACTCTATCAACCTTGGAGTCTGAAGCAATTCAGCGGGATTGGGAGGAATCACACCGGAAGGAACGAACCAAAGGTTTTCATGCTCGGATTGAATCACAATTTCTTCAGCCGAAACTTTGCCAATCAAATAAGTCGAAAGGCCGATTTTATCAGAAGCCCCGAAATACGAAGCGAGCTTTGGTCTTCTCAAGTCACCACCCACCACCACAGTTTTCTTGGAACCCAATGCCATCGCCGAAGCCAGGTTGAGTGAGGTAAAGGTTTTCCCCTCTCCCGAAACCGAGGAGGTGACGAGGATCTTTTTAGTGTTTTTACCGCTTGCCAAATACGTAATCGCCGATCGAAGGGAACGAAAAGATTCCGCAACAGCAGATTTAGGGTGATCTAAAACTACTTTATTCGTGTCCTTCTCACTGAATCCCACAATTCCAAGCTGAGGAATCATAAAGTGTTTTTTCAAGTCACGCTGGTCCTTGATACTGTCATCAAACATATCTCTCACCACTACGAAGCCGAACGGAATCAGGAACCCAAGAACAATAGCCAAACCATAATTCTGCTGCTTCTTTGGAAACACCAGAGTTCCCTGTTTTGCAAGGTCCAGAATTGCATTATCGGAGACGTTGGAAGCTCTCGCAATTCCCGCCTCTGCCCTTTTTTCCAAGAGGTACGTGTAAAGTGATTCCCTCAATTTGAACTCCCGGAATATTCCCGTGTACTCAGATTCAGACTCAGGAAGGGTGGAAAACTCCACATCGTAAAGCGCAATATCTTTAAGTAGAGTTTGCTTTTTCTTTTTGGTATTATCGATCAGGTTAACAATGTTTTCGGAAAGGCTTTCCTGAACTTTTTCCATTTGAACATCTATTTTCAAGACTTCTGGATGATTTTCATTGACAGAGGCCAATAGTTTCCTTCGCTCCTGCGAAAGGTTTACCAAGGTTTGAATCAGCCCATTCAACAAAGGATCCGGAACACCAATTATGGAAGGAGCGATCACGTCAGAAAAATCCTTGCTCTTTTGCTCCATGTAAGTCTGGATTTGCTCGAAGTACTCCAACTGATAATCGATCTCCACATTCATTTCATCCAGGTTATTCATTTTACCCAGAATATTGGAAAACTCTGCCGAGACATCGAGCATCTTGTTTTCCACTTTGAAGTCCTGGAGTTCTTTCTCCTTGTCTTTCAGCGAATCCTCCAAAAATCCAAGCTGCTGCTCAATAAACGCCAGGGTATTTTCCTGAATTTTATTCTTTTCATTCAGGTCATAATCGATGTAGGCCTCCATCAAGGCATTGATGTAATCTCTCCCTTTTTCCACCACCTTGCTAGTGGTGGTTAGTCGTAGTACCGAACTGTATTCGTTTTGCAAGGTTACCTGCACCGATCTGGCCAGATTATCTTCAAGAGATCCGGGATTTTTAAATTGAAAAATCAGTACCTCCCCCACCTGTGACGGGTTTACCAGATAGACGGTGAATTTGGACCGGGCTGTTTCAATCACCTGACCAAATTTGTAAGTTTTATCATAGACGGATTCATCTCCGGCGGCCAAGGCAGAATTCATTTCAAAAAAACCGGAGGTCTCAGGCACCAAACGGAAATTTTCTTCCGAAAGAATTTCCAGCTGCACAGCTACATCGGTCACCTGAAGATGTGACCAATCCACTTCAATTCGGATTGGTGCTTTGTTGTAAAGTTCAATCGCTTTGATATTGGTCTTGGCAAAATACTCCACATCAAAATGAAGTTTGGCCAAAGCCTCTCGCGCAAGATTTTTAGATCTGAGGCGGAGAATGTCATTTTCTAGATTTATCCCTGAGGAGAAAATATTGGATCTGTCCAGGATCTTGGATTCAGGAGTCACATTATTTTTGATCACGAGTGAACCGCTCACTTCGTATTCATCGACTGTGTAGCGATGAAACAAAAAAGTGCCTGTTACAAAAAAAGTAATGAATAGTAAGTACCACGGCCAATACCGGATATACTTAGCTACCACATACCTGATCTCGAGTGCTTTTTCTTCGTTATCGAGTTTGCTGAGATCTAATTTCTCCATAGTTTAAAATCCTCCGCTTATCAATCCATAAATCAGCAAGCCGGATGCCAAAAGAGTAGCAAACAATTGGAGAGAAGCAGAAAGGTTGTCTGCTGTTCCAAATTGCCTGATTTTCATTGGCTCCATATACAAGATATCATTGGGTTGGATGAAATAAAAGGGGCTTGCCAGCAGAGCACGATCATTCAGGTTGATTTGATGAATTTTTGTTCCTCCATCGTATTGTCTGATGATGAAAAGCTGATTTTTCTTACCCAAAATCGAAGTTTCTCCTGAGTTGGCCAAAGCATCAAAAATGGTAGCCCTGTTTTTATAAATGATCTTCACCCCCACACTGTTGAATTCGCCCATGGTGGTGTACCTGATTCCGGCAATTCGGAGTTTGACAAATACCTGCTCCTTGAAAAATTTATTGATTTCTTCCTGCACCAGGTTTTTTGCCTCTTCCTCTGTCAGTCCTGCTATTTTCAATTTCCCAAGTTTTGGCACCTCCACATTTCCAAGCTGATCAATCGAATAGCCATTCATATACAGAGGATCACTTCCTGCTCCACCACCACCCAAGCCACCGGCAGTTCTGGAATTTTGAAATGAAAATCCCCTGGTCAATTCTTCATCAGAGGAAGCAAACTCAATATCCACCAGATCAAAGGGTTGCAGGATATATTTAAAGTCCACCACTGCAAAAGGGATAAATTGATCCAATTCAATCGGGGTATTTTCAGGCAGGTTTTGAAGGTAAGTGATCCTTTTATTACTGATACAGCTCGCCGTAAGTAATACCAAAAAAGCGAAACAAAGAATTTTTCTCATTTTTAAAAAGGGAAAATGGGCGTCTCAAATATAGAGAAATTGTTGGGATCTCTGTAAACGGTCACCTCGACGAGGAAGATGTCTGTTTTGGGGAAAAGGAGATTAGAGATTAGAGATTATGGGATTAGGGATTAGGGATTAAGAGATTAGAGATTGGAGATTGGAGAATAGGAAACGTAATGACCAGTCACCTCGACGAAGGAGGGGTCTGCTTTAGGGGAAAAGGAGATTAGGGATTGGGAGATTAGAGATTAGAGATTATAGAATAGGAAACGTAATGACCAGTCACC
>VFKK01000320.1 GCA_009885605.1 Cyclobacteriaceae bacterium
CAAAGTTTTCTCAGCAAATCCTTTGATTGTGAAGTTCTGACCATTGTCTATTTGATTTTCAAACATGGAAACCGAATTATCCAAGTTTAGGATCTGAAAATCAATATATCTTTCGTCAAATGCTTTACCGCTCAAAAGAGTCAACTCATTGATTTGAGTTTGCATTTCAGGAGAAACTCCTTCGGAAGTATCAACTTTCTTGGAATCCAAAATTGCGTTAAGTTCAACCTTACTTGCAGAGTTTTCATCCAGGATCAATCGACTATAGTCCAGAACGGAGTCATCTTGTCCGTTTTTCAATGCCAATTGGCTCATAGAAATTTGTGCATTTATAAATTGAGAAGAAGAAAGAGCGAAATTTCGATCTTGCTGACTCACTTTATCACTAATTGGTTCGTCATCTTCATTATTGCAAGAAGCAAATCCTAACACGGAAATCGCAGAAAGCAACACAGCTCCTGATCTTTTGATCACGGCAGTTCTCATCAAAGAAGTGGTTTGATTCAGATTAATAGTTTTCATAAGTGAAATAGTTGGTTTAGTATACCCAGTAAGTAACTCAAATATTGTTCCTTGAGCCCCCAGCGCAGATAGAGGGGGTTTTGGGCAAATTTAGCTGTGTAGCTTACCAACAAACTGGTGAAGAAAATTCCCGGTTTTACAAATCTCGATTACTAAAAATCAACGGGAAATCTCCGGAAGATTGAAATAAGTGAAGCCCATATACCTTTTGCATCCAGCAACGCTTAAAGATTTGATAAGGGAAGGAAAAAAATTCATTCTCAAGTTCCCTCTCTAAAATTCGTGGAAAAGATCAAATACCGTTCTGAAAGTGAAATGAAAATAGGTCATATTTTTCGTCTGGCGGCTTTCCTGTCTTTCTTTTCCCATTTGGAAATCGCTTTGTCAAGTTGCCGATTATAGGAGGGCTCCCCTTCGCTAAATTCCTTGTTGTCTTCCTTCCTGATATCCTCTTCTTTGGTAGTATTGTAACGAATGGGTGGGTTACCGTCCTTACTGAAAAAGTAATTATCCCTGACAAAATTGACAGTGGCCCGGTGAAACCGAAGCGGGGATTTGGCAATGTTGTACACCAGATTATCGGCTACAAGCACATCGGTGATGCCTTCATCGAGAAACATGCCGTTGCTTTCGGCTCGTCCGGCATTGACCTCGACATCATGAATTCGGTTGTTGAGAATTTTGCTTCCCGGCTGAAGTCCCAACATGTAAATCCCTCCTCCATCGCTCAGGATGTTCATGATGTCATGAATATGGTTTCCGGCAATGATATTTTGACGAGAAGGGGTTGCCACCGGACTCCACATCCATCCTACAGAAACTCCGGTGTAAGGCAGGTTGAAAATATGGTTGTTGGTTATCATCGTTTCGGCTGTTAAACCACACCAGATCCCCACAGCTCCGTAAAACTGCGCTCCAACTTGACTCACGGTACAGTTTTCGATGGTATTTCCCAGTGCTACTTGGTCCGGAGCTGATGTCCACCAAGGTTCGCCATTGACTTCACGATCTTGCCCTTCTCCGATCATAATCCCGTTGCCGGAAATATCCGAGAGTTCGGAATCCACGACCTGGCAATTTTTGGATCCTGTACCAAACCAAATTCCCGATCCCCCAAAATTTTTGAAACTACAACCTGAAAATGAAATGTTTTCTGCCCAGACCGAAGATATTGCCGCAGGCACTACAGCCCATCCTTTTGAAGACGGACGGGGATCGAAATGACATGCCTGAACTCCACAATATCCTTTTTCCGGAATTGCCCACTTGCTGTATTGAAAGGTTATTCCTTCGAAACGGATGTTTTTCACCGGTTGATTTTCTGCTCCGATGATAGAAATCAAGCCTTCGGAAAAGGGGACTACCACTTGCTGCTCATTGGGATTCACTCCTTGCGGAAGTTTCAATAAAAATTTATTTTGGTCATTCAGGAAAATCCACTCGTAATCTGAATCCAAAAATTCAAGGGTATTTTCGAGGAAATAGCGCGGATTGGGTTCCCAATTGTCAATAGTGAAAAAAGCAGGGGATTTTGCTCCGATTGAATCCACCGTGAATAGCTGATTATTTGCAGAATCAATTTCTTTCACCTCTATTCTTGATATGGACCAATCGTGCAGAAAGACCAATTCCAAACCCGCAAAATCAACTGGAATCGGGAAATCATTTTTTTCAAAAAAGAAATTGGTGCGGCGATCTTCTCCTGCTTTTTTCACATTGAGGAAGCCTTCATTTGGAAACCTTGCTCTGATCGCTCTTTTCCCTCCGATAAATAGCTCCCTAAAACTCTCCTGACCTTCCAAAAGCTCCGGCAACTGAGCCTCCCAAAATCCCTCCTCATTTCTTCTCCATCCGGTGAGTTCTACTCCTCCCGAAATGATCGGAGTTTCACCCTTTTTGGCTTTGAAAACAAGGATTGCATTTTCCCGGCTTGGACTAAACGATTCAAAAACCAGGGCTTCGGATATTGGGTAAGTTCCTCCGGCTAACCAAACCGTGATCTCAGATTCCTTTCCTGTTTCTAAAAGACTACTAGCCATGACTTGGGCTGAGGTGATTGTTTTTAGAGGAAACTTTTTAGATCCATCTTGGGAATCATTTCCAAACGGTGAAACATAAATATCCTTGGCCGTGATTGCAAAAGACAGGTGAACAAGGAAGAAAAATAGAATTACAGGCTTTAGTCTCATGGGTTCGCTTTTGGGTACTGCAAAATATCAAACTGTTATGGAATTCCATTTATACACTTTTGGGATGGTGATGAAAAACCAAATTTTGAATAGTATCAAATTCCTGTCCCGCCTAAATTCAGCTCCTTTGAGTTGTTAAAAATTCTAAGAATCCTGCTTTTTATTAAAAATATTTTTTTTCCGGTGTGTCAATTTCAGAAATCTTGATTTACTTTGTATTTCAAAGTACTTTTAAATATGAGAAAACCGGAACAAGAATTGACCGAAATCAAATCGATGATGGAGCGGAGTACCCGCTTCCTTTCGCTCAGCGGATTGGCAGGAGTACTGGCAGGAATCTATGCACTCTTTGGGGCAGGGATCGCCTGGTATTGGATTTATTTTCCTGATTCTTCCTTTAGTCAAGGGGCTCAAAAGATGAGCGGAAAAGAACTGATGAACAATTTACTGGTTCTTGCTTTGGTGGTATTGATACTGGCAGTAGGATCGGCTTACCTCCTCAGCCGAAAGAAAAGTCAGAAAAATTCCCACAAGTTCTGGTCTCCCGCGAGCAAACGATTCCTGTTGGCATTATTTATCCCGGTGATGGCTGGAGGACTATTTTCATTTGGATTGATTCACCAAAGCTATTTCAATATGATCGCACCCACCACTTTGATTTTCTATGGATTGGGATTGATCAATGCATCTCATTTTACACTAGGAGAAATCAGAAACCTCGGAATCGGGCAATTAATTTGGGGTTTGATCGCTGCGTTCTTTCCTCAGTTTGGATTGATTTGCTGGGCAATGGGATTTGGAGTCCTGCATGTAATCTACGGTTCGATGATGTATTACAAATACGACCGCTAACGTGAAGGGGACTTACGACAAGGCATTTGAAAATATCATCCGACTGCGCATCATGTCCATTTTGATGGTCAATGAGCAGTTTGATTTCAATTCCTTAAAAGAACTCCTGGAGGTGACGGACGGCAATCTGGCCTCTCACATTCGGAATCTTGAAAATGCCTCCTATATCCGGGTGGATAAAACTTTCGTGGCAAGAAAACCACTGACGAATTATTCGGCAACAGAGGAAGGTAAAAATGCCTTTAAGGATCACCTTGAATTCCTTGAAAATTTGATCAGAGAAAACAAAAGCTAAAAAAATTTATCTATTCACTTTGAATTTCAAAGTACTTTATAAAACACTTAAATTTACAATTCACATGAAAAATCCAAGTGATTTCATTCAAGGCAAATCGGTCAAAAGCCTGGTTCTTCCAGCATTACTCGGGGCAATGGCTCCCTTCGCTCTTCTTCTTTTCATCGTCCTTACCAAAGAGGATGTTTTCGAGTCCTGGATGCTGGTTCCGCTCACAGTCATTCCTTTGGGCGGGGCAATCGGCGGAGTATTCTTCTACCTGATGGGATTTGTATGGTTCCCATGGGGAAAGCAAAAACTTATAGCCATCATTTTCAGCACACTATGCTATTTCGTTGCTCTATGGATGGCAGCTGTGATCGCTTTCAACTTCACCGGCCACTTTGATTGACCATGTTCGATATTCTTCCTTCTTTATTCCACAACCTCCTATGAAAACCCAAATCTTGTCCCAATTCCAACACCCTGGTGAATTAGAGAAACTCTACCGATCCAATAAGGCCGAATTCAAACATGCTTTCCTTTCCGTGTATGCTGAAATCGAAGGAAAAGAAGTGGCTGAATTTTGGTACGAACGCCTGAAAGATGAGCCGGAT
Organism: Cyclobacteriaceae bacterium; assembly: GCA_009885605.1. GTDB lineage: Bacteria > Bacteroidota > Bacteroidia > Cytophagales > Cyclobacteriaceae > Algoriphagus. The sequence continues at coordinate 4,455 of VFKK01000320.1, forward strand.
GGCATTTCTTGGGGCTCCAAAAAAGAACACATCTGGGTGATTCTCGGAATTATTATAGCAGGTATCCTGGCTAAAATCCCCGAGATATTCTCCGTCGATGAGGAGTTTTTCTATCCCCGTAATATCAGTTTTATCATTTTGCCTTTGATCACGGCCTTTTTTGCGTGGAAAAATCAACTCTCATTAAACAACAAAGCCATTCTTGCCGGGATCACAGGCCTTTTGCTGGTTTATATCAATTCCCTTCCGAATAAGGAAACCGACACATTGATTTTGGCTTGCATCCACCTGCCCCTGATTCTTTGGGGACTGTTGGGCACCTCCTATTCCGGACCGGATCTTCTCAATTGGAAAAAGAGGTTAAGTTTTCTGAGGTTTAATGGTGAAGCGGCTGTCATGTCGGTTCTTTTGGGAATAGCAGGAGTATTGATGACAGGAATTACAATCGGCCTTTTTGACTTGATAGGTATTAAAATTGAAGAATTTTACTTCAACTACGTGGTTGCTTTTGGCCTTCCGGCGGTTGCAATTTTTGGCACTTACCTCACCCACACCAATCCTCAGTTAGTCAACAAAGTATCTCCGGTGATTGCGAAAATCTTCAGCCCGCTGGTACTCTTGATGCTGGTGATCTATTTGGTTGCCATTGCAATCACCGGAAAAGACCCCTACAACGATAGGGAATTCTTGTTGCTGTTTAACTTGCTTTTGGTTGGGGTGATGGCCTTGATTTTCTTTTCCGTTGCCGAAAGTTCTGCCAAAGAAGCCAACTCCTCCGGGGTTTGGATCCTTTTACTTCTTTCCATAGTCACGGTGGTGGTCAATGTCATTGCTCTTTCTGCTATCACCTTCCGAATTTCTGAATGGGGGATTACTCCGAACAGGTTGGCAGTTTTAGTCAGTAATGTTTTAATACTGGCGCATCTGCTGATGGTAATCGGGAAACTTTACAAGACTGTTACGAAGAAATCACCATTATCCGAAGTAGGCAGATCAATTGTGATGTACTTCCCGGTGTACTTTATCTGGGCAGTTTTAGTCGTTTTCATCTTCCCTTTGGTTTTCGGTTTTAAGTAAAAAAACGGCTGCTGAATGCGTAGCTTTTCGATAAAACAGGACAAATATTTCTCCTTCGCTTTGCCAAGAAGAAATTTTAGCCTTCGGGGCTATTTGGTAAATTCCGCTCCTACCATCTATTGGGTTTCCATCCAATAAATCGGATAATTTAAACTGGATTTGGGTACATTAATGCCAACAAAAAACCTATCTAAATGAAACGATACTTCAATTTACCCATTACCCTTTTGTTGGCACTGGCGTTTGCTTTTACAGCATTCAATCCAAAGACAATTACGGAGGAAAACACCCCAACCATTCAGTCCTCCCCGCCTAAAAAAACCAAAAGATTTGGTGGCCTAGCCTTATACACAGTTCGAGATGCTATGGCCAAAGATCCGAAAGGAACGCTGAAAGCCGTTGCAGATGCCGGTTACGCCTACGTTGAATCAGCCAACTATGCGGACGGTAAATTCTACGGAATGACACCTGCAGAATTCAAATCCTATTTGGGAACTCTTGGTCTGACTGCCAAAAGTGCTCACATGGGCATGGTGAACATGGAAAATGCAGACAAGTTGATTGCAGATGTGAAAGCCGCCGGTATTCTTTATTTCGTTATTCCTGTTCCCCCAATGGGCATGTTTTATTTTAACCAGGAAACCAAAAGTATGGCCATGAAAGGCACTGCCGATGACCTCGTGAAAATCATGAACACCTTAGGAGAAAAATGCCATAATGCAGGAATTAAGTTGCTTTACCACAATCATGACTTTGAGTTTAAGCCTTTGGCTGACGGCACAGTGATTGAGGATGTTCTTTTGGAAAAGTGTAATCCGGAATACGTCAACTTCCAAATGGACCTCTTCTGGGTGACCAAGGCTGAAGTAGATCCTTTGACTTACTTTGCCAAATATCCGGGCAGATTCATGGCTTGGCATGTGAAAGACATGAGCACGGATGGTAAATTTGCACCCGTAGGAACAGGAACTATTGATTTCAAGAGAATTCTGAAAGCAAAAAAGAAGTCAGGAATGAAATTTTACCTCGTAGAGCAAGACAATACTTTCGAACTTGATCCACTTGAAGCAATAAAAATCAGTCATAAAGGCTTAAAAGAAATCGGTTTTAAATAAATTGAATCCAATTCCAAAGTTTTCAAAAAGCCAACCTTTGAAGGTTGGCTTTTTTATTTTTGAGATCCAGTTTTGTCGAATAATTCAGTGCAAAATATGTCCGATACAGGTTTGTTCATCATCGTAGGCGTGCTGATTCTGCATTTTTTGGCAGGTATTGGGTTTTTGCTTTACAAAATTTTTGAGAGCAAATCTCCTAATGAGCAAGAGAAGGAATAAATTTCAAAATGACAGAGAGAATGCGTAACCAGTTAACTGATTATAAGAATTTTCACCAATTTGATGAAGGTAATTTTAGGCCAATTTCAGTACATCCCTTTTTATGAAGTACTTTCTTTCACTTTCCGATTTTCGCAAACAATACCCTTTAGGTTTTTCCCTTGAGATTAAGGACTTGAATCTACCTTCCGGAATCCACCTGATCCTCGGAGAGAATGGCTCTGGCAAGTCAACACTCCTTCGAGCTTTGGCCGGAATTCATTCGGCTGAAGGTGAGATTTTATTGGAAGGGATTTCTCTATCTAGTGATCCTTTAGCCTACCGAATGCTAGTAGGTTTTGCAGAAGCAGAACCTCTGTTTCCGAGTTTTCTGAGTTTGGATGATTTGATCCAAGTGGTGGCATCATCAAAAAAAGCTCCGATAAATCAAATTGAAGAATTGAAAGTTATTCTGGGGATCGGTGATTATTCCTCCAATCCTATCGGTTCATATTCCTCGGGTATGCTGAAAAAGTCGGCCCTGCTTCTAGCCTTTTTGGGCACTCCTAAGCTCGTGATTTTGGACGAGCCTTTTACTACCCTTGACAGGGAAAGTCAGGAACGATTGACTCAATTGATTCTTGACTTATCAGAAACTGGAATAAGTTTTCTCCTGACCTCACACCAGTCCGAACCACTGAATCATCTTCCGATCAGGATCCGACTTCGCCTTATAGACGGCACTTTAATCTCTCATGAATAAGGTTCAATTTGAAGCTTTTGTAATCCCTTTTTACCGCAAATTCATGGGGTTCTGGGTGCTTATTTTGATTTTTGGAGGAGTCTTCATGGAACTGAAACAACATATCCTATTGGGAAGATTTGCCTTTTCTTATCCCTCTGCATTTTCTGTTGTTCCGGTCAGCTTTGGGATTTATTCCTTTCTTCAGCTTAGATTTCAACTAGAACAGCTCAAGCATCCAAAATACTTTGTTTTTCACCAACTGGGGCTTTGGCCAAAAGTTGTCTTGGCCAAATTTTGGATTGGAATTTGGTTGGCTAATCACCTCATATTTCTGATATATCTTATCTTTTTGAGCTATTTCGGAGTAGAAAAACATGCCTGGGGCTTACTTTTTATCCTTTGGACCACCGTTTTTCTCACTTTGATAATCAATTGGATGAAGGTTGACAAATCTCTTGAAACTACCATTTCAGAAAGAAAATTGTACAAGCCTTTTCGCCATATTCGGCTTCCGCGCTTTACCTGGCTAATTCTTCATCTTCGTCAGGAACGTCCCCTTTTGGCATTAGGAACCAAAATCCTCTCTATTATTTTGTTGAGCGGGTTTTTCAACTCTTATTCATCGGGAACTTATGATATTCGCTGGCTCCAATTTGGAACATTGGTGGTTGCCTTTCTACACTTTCCTATTTTATTGGAAAAAGTTGATTTTGAAAATGAAAAACTGGTCTCTTTTAGAAATTTGCCCCTGAGAATTTCCCAAAAGACAGCGAATCATTTTTGGTCTCTTACACTTGTGCTAATTCCCGAACTCCTTTTTTTCCTTTGGAAAGGCCCAAAGATTCTCGGTACAATGGAGGTGGCAGAGTTAGTTTTTCTTTTGCTTTCCTTAACGGTAGGGTTGCTAAGCCAGATTTCGATTTCAAAAATAAAAGCTTTTCCATTACAGTATCTGTCAGGAAGTTTTTTTCTTTTCTTCCTTTTTATACTTTTTGGCATTTCAGGATGGGGTATTGGCATCTTGAGCATGGCCATTTTTTACATCTGTATCAGAGATCCTTTTGAGTTGTGATTACTTAAATTTAACCAATAGCTCTTATTTAAAATCTCAGGTGCAATAGTGAAAAAAAATCTCTGACGCTTCAGTCAGGGTATTTTCAATTACGTTTTTGCAGGAAGTACTTGCGAACTGACCTCCCCGAAGCCAACCCGGATTCCGTCTTTTTCTGCAAATCCTTTCATAATCACGGTATCTCCGTCCTCTATAAATCGCCGCTCCTCCCCAGTTTCAAGTTTGACGGGCTTGGTTCCTTTCCAGGACAGCTCCAACATCGACCCGAACGAATCCTCTGTCGGTCCCGAGATTGTCCCCGAAGCCATCATATCCCCGACATTGAGGTTACAACCGTTGGACGTGTGATGAGCAAGTTGTTGGGCGATATTCCAATACATGTATTTGAAATTGGAGGCACAAACTTTACTCGCTGTTTTCCCTTCCGGCTGAATGTAAACTTCCAGATTGATGTCAAAATTAGCTGGCTTTTCAGATTTCAAATATGGCAAAACTGCAGGTTCCTGAGTTGGTCCTTGAGTTCTGAAAGGTTCCAGCGCTTCGAGCGTAACGACCCAGGGAGAAATGGAGGACGCAAAGTTTTTTCCTAAAAACGGCCCCAAAGGAACATATTCCCAGTTTTGAATATCCCGGGCCGACCAATCATTGAAAAGCACGAATCCAAAAATATAATCTTCGGCTTCAGCCGTCGATACTGAGTCGCCTAGTTTGGTTGATTTGCCGGTGATGAAAGCTAATTCCAATTCAAAATCAAGCCTTTTGCTTGGTCCGAAAACAGGTGCTTCCATATCAGGATCTTTGAATTGCCCTTTTGGCCGATTGAACGGAACTCCCGACGGGATGATGGAAGACGCTCTTCCATGGTATCCAACCGGCATATGTTTCCAGTTTGGAAGCAAAGCATTTTCCGGATCCCGGAACATTTTTCCCACGTTAGTCGCATGCTCAATACTGCTGTAAAAATCCGTGTAATCTCCGATTTTCACCGGCATGAGCATCTCCGCTTCCTTGCGATTGACCATTGCTTTTCCCCTGCTTTGATGATCACGAAGCTTTTCATTGTCAGCCAATAGCAAATCCTGAACTCGCTCTCTTATTTTCCGCGTCTGCACTTTGCCCAACCCAATCAGATCGTTCAGGGAATCTTTTAAGAAAATCCCTTCCGGCAGAAACATGTTTGCAAAGAAGCCTTCCTGATCCAAAATGCACAGGTCGACAATTTTGTCTCCGATGGCAATCCCGATTCTGGGACTGAGCTTTTTGCTTTTGAATATTCCAAAAGGAAGATTGTAAATGGTAAAGTCTGAATTCTTGGGAACCTCCACCCAAGTGCTCAGAGCGTTGGCTTTGCTTTGGCTCATTTTTAAAAATCTTAGAGGGTGCAAATTTAGGCTTTAAAGAGGAATTAGAAAGGAATAAAACCCATCTTAGAAAAATGAGAAAATTCAAATGCCTCCAACTCATTGAACTCTTGCGGTTTAAACCCCATTCTAAATTCTTTTCCTTTAGCTAAAAAAAATAGAACCAGATCGACTTCAACCTTTTATCAAATTCTGACTCAAATTTGAAGAAGGCTGTTTAAATTGTTTCATCCAAAACCATTTTCAAATGAAATCCAATCCGAAATTCTTACTAATTTTTCTGTTGCTCCTGATTCACGGGGTGGCTTTTCCGCAGGAAAAATCAATCATCGATCAGCTAGAGGAAATCGCCATTGTGGACCAAAAAGTCATGATGCCGATGCGAGACGGTGTGCGCCTGGCAACAGACATCTACCGACCAAAAGGCGATGATCCTGTTCCGATTGTCTTCTCCCGAACTCCCTACAATTTCAACACCTACGGAAACGGTGAAATGAATACCAGGGGCATGCAATCAGCCTTGGAATGGGTGAAAAAAGGGTATGCCTATGTCGTTCAAAACGAACGTGGAAGATTTTTTTCCGAAGGAGAATGGGATATTTTGGGAACGCCACTGAGTGACGGATATGATGCTATGGAATGGATGTCCAAGCAGCCCTGGAGTAATGGAAAAATCGGAACGCTAGGCTGCTCCTCTACTGCTGAGTGGCAGATGGCGGTTGCTTCGATGAATCATCCGGCACATGCTGCTTTGGTACCGCAAGCATTTGGGGCCGGCGTGGGAAGAATCGGGGAGTTTTTTGAACAGGGAAATTTCTATCGCGGCGGTGCCAATCAAATGCTATTCACGGCCTGGCTTTACGGAACTCAGCATGATCCCATGGCACCAAGACTACCTGTTGGCATTCAGCAAAAAGACCTGCTGAGACTTCAAAAATTCTATGACATGGCTCCGGAATACCCAAAAGTGGACTGGAAAGAAGGTTTGAGCCACTTACCGGTGGAAGATATCATTGAAAATGTGGACGGTCCGATGGGCATCTATGAAGAAATGATCACCCGTGACCCCAACGATGAAAAATGGTATCAGGGTGGATTGTATCACGACGACATGCCATTTGATAAACCTAGCTTTTGGTTTGTGTCTTGGTACGATGTGTCGAGCAGTCCAAACATCGCCCTCTACAATCACGTGAGAAAAAATGCTGTCTCTGAGATGGCGAGAAATAACCAATACCTCGTGATCGCGCCGGTTTTGCATTGCTCCTACACGAGAGCCACGGAAAACACAATGATCGGTGAAAGAAGCGTGGGTGATGCCCGATTGAACTATGATGAGATCATTACCGCCTGGTTTGATCTTTGGCTGAAAGGCGAAAAAACAGATACTGTCTCCGAAATGCCAAAAGTCCAGTATTTCACCATGGGCTCCAATAAGTGGCAGAGCAGCGATGTTTGGCCTCCGGCTGAATCGGTGATGACAACCTATTATTTGGATTCCGAAGGAAAAGCAAATACGAGAAATGGTAACGGATCCCTAACCGCCAAAAAGCCTAGAAAAGCAAATCTCGACACCTTCAAATACGACCCGATGAATCCGGTAAATTCCTATGGGGGCAATGTTTGCTGTACCGGAAATGCCGTGCAGGGCGGCGCATATGATCAGCAGGAAATGGAGTTGCGGGATGATATTCTCGTTTACACTTCCGGACCTTTAGAAGAAGGCGTGGAGATTTCAGGCTTCATTGAATCGTATCTTTACCTCTCATCTGATGCCAAAGACACAGATGTGACCATCAAACTGATAGATGTCTACCCTGACGGAAAAGCCTATAATCTGGACGAAACAATTCAACGGGTGAGATACAGAGAAGGCTATGACAAGGAAGTGATGATGGAAGACGGCAAAGTCTATGAGGTCAAAATGACTCCGATGAGTACTTCCAATTACTTTGAAAAAGGACATAGCATCCGGATCGAAGTCAGCAGCTCCAACTTCCCAAGATTTGACCGAAACCTGAACACAGGCGGAAATAATTTTGACGAAAGCGAGGGAGTCATCGCCACCAACTCGATTCATCACGGTGGCAAAAGCCTGAGCAGAATCTTGCTGCCAATTATGAAGAAATAAAGCCCTATTCAAAAATCAGGTACAAAGGCTCCCGATATGAGGAGACTTTGTGCCTTTTTTTATGCATTCCTTCGAGGATTTCAAGTTCTCCAAGAATCAATAAAAGCACTTGACCTATTCAAAATCAAACAGATAATTTTAAGTTGTTCATTTTATGCAAATTTGGAATTGAATTCCTGATCTGGATAAAACGGAGATCAGGTTCATTTTTGTTTGCCCTGATTTGAATTCCAATCA
>VFKK01000053.1 GCA_009885605.1 Cyclobacteriaceae bacterium
CAGTCCCTTCTACGTTCACAATGGTCTTATCAGCCTCGATGATGATCTCAGGTCGAGTGGCTTTTACAGTCACTTCCTCGAGGCCCGTCATCTCGTCTTCGATAGTCAGGGATCCCATGTTTTTTTCCAGACCGGGTGTGAGGTCGAAAGACTCCGATTCAAATTGCTTAAATCCGATAGAGGAAATAACAAGCATGACACTGGAGGATTTGACAGACTCGATCAGGAAATTACCATCCTCGTCGGAAACGGCCCCGTCTATGAGTCCTCCACCTTGGGCTGCAATCAAGGCGACATTTGCATATGCAACCGCCTGACCTTTTTGGTCGACGACTTTTCCGGAAATCCTCGAGATTTCTTTAGCGGCGAGATTGCTTATTCCAAGGAGGTAGGTAAAAAGGGTAAGAAAAATAAAGTTGGTAGTTTTCATTGTTCAATCGACTTTGTTTAATGATACTACCCTCTAAGAGAACGAAATGCCAAGAGGCCAAATGTGCCCAAAATGGCTAAAAACATTGTTTTTATTCTAAAAAGTAAAGCTTGGTGTTACGAAAACGTACAGTTTTTTCGTTCGTTTTTCGCACAAAAAAATCCCCGCACGTTTCTGTCCGGGGATCAATTATGATTTTTTTAGGAGCTTACTTAGCAACAGAAAAACGCTGGGTTACATCTTCCCAATTCACCAGATTCCAGAAAGCTGCAACGTAATCAGCTCTTCTATTTTGATAATGAAGATAATAGGCGTGCTCCCACACATCCAGTCCAAGAATTGGTGTTCCCGGACACTCAGCAACATCCATCAAAGGATTGTCTTGATTTGGAGAAGAGCACACACAGAGCTCTTTATTAGTGTCTACGCAAAGCCAAGCCCAACCTGAACCAAATCTGGTCATACCTGCTTTGTTGAATGTTTCTTTAAATGCATCAAATGATCCGAATTTAGCATCGATTGCTGCTGCCAATTCTCCAGTCGGTGCACCTCCACCATTAGGAGAAAGGATTTGCCAAAAAAGACTGTGATTGTAGTGGCCTCCACCGTTATTTCTTACAACGGTATTTTTCCCGGCAACTTTCATAAGTTCCTCCAGAGATTTGCCTTCAAGGTCTGTCCCTGCGATGGCAGCATTCAGATTGGTTACGTAGGCATTGTGGTGCTTACCATGGTGAATTTCCATGGTTTTTGCATCAATGTGCGGTTCAAGTGCAGTAGTTGCGTAAGGTAATGATGGGAGTTCGAAAGCCATTTTATTAAAGTTTAGGTTTTAGATTAGATGAAATCAAATAAAGAATCTGTCTAACCAACCAAGGCTGACCAGAAAAGGTTCTTTAGACTTAAAATTGGTTCTATTTTCTCAATTTTTTAAAAAATTCCTGCAAAAGATGCTCAGACTCTATCGCCATGATTCCCGAAAAAACCTTTGTTTTGGGGTGAAGGGAATTAGGGGCAGACAAGTGAAATCCTCTCTTAGGATCTGCAGCACCAAAATGTATCTCCCCGATTTGTGACCAAAATAATGCTCCGGCACACATTACGCAGGGCTCGAGCGTAACATAAAGCCTGCAATCCGGCAGATATTTCGCCCCCAGATGATTCGCTGCAGAAGTGATCGCGATCATCTCTGCATGTGCCGTCACATCGGTTAGTTTTTCTGTTTGGTTATAGCCTTTGGCAATGATCCGGTTTTTGGATACAATGACTGCACCCACGGGTATTTCTCCTTCTTCGAAAGCGATTTTGGCCTGTTTAAAGGCCTCATTCATGAAATACTCGTGGGTGAAAACGTCCAAGGAGATTATTAAAACATGTCAAAAATTTCTTTTCTAACTCCATCGTTAATAACAATGGCAAGAATTAGGGAAACTATTAAACCAGCAAGTGCTTTGAAAATATCTTTTCTCGCCAAACGAAATCCATTTAAAAGCCACTCTTTTCGCTGCTTAGGTTTCCCTTCTTTTCCTAAAGCAATTGCCAGCTCTCTACCAGCGAGCAAACCAATAAATACCCAAGTGGTACTCATTGGGAAGTCGTTGTACATTTTGAAATAGAATAAAATTACCGCATATACCAAGTCAACCAAAGTAGCTGCTCTTACGTCCGTAACATCCGTCTTTTCATTTATAATGTCCTGGATTTTATCTCCTTTCAGGAAGAAAATAAGCCCCAAGCCCAAAAATACAAAACCGGTATAAACAATAAATTCAGTTACATCTAGCTGGCGAGGCAAAAACACAGCAATATTAGCCGCATCCTGCATGATCCATACTGCCCAAAGGATACCTGATGTAATCCATTGCAAAACCATCCAATAGGGCTTTGCTTTTCCTTTCAAATAACTCCGAACAAACCGCTCCAAAATAAACCAAACTATAATTGCGAGAACGAATGCCAGGACATATCCAAAAAAACTTTTTGACATTACAGAAACGATCGTTCCTGCTTTGTAGGTAAAAACGTTTAGAAGCAAAAATGTCGTGGATACCGGCATTCTCATTCTGGTCATTACTAATAAGACTATTGGTGCAGCTAATTGGAGGAAAACAAAACTTTCCGGCGCCTTTTCTAATCCGGGAACTGATAATAGTTTAAAACTTACGTCTCCATTAAATGTAAACCAGCTGTAGCTAATGGTTGCAACCCAAATCAAGCCAATAAACAACCATAGCCAATACCATTTTTGTTTTTGGTTGGAAGCAATGAATGTTCCTATTGTCTGAATACTGTCGTTTGCAATGGCAGAATAGGCCGCCAAAGCAAACCCAAACCACATGGCAGCGTATGTGTATTCTGTTATGAACCCCGCAATGGAAACCAGAATACAAATGATTATCAGGAAAATCCTTTCCTGCTTGGCCAAATCAAAAATCGAATACGTTTTTTTTGTTAAAATATCCTGATTGATGTTTTGATCTATGGGCTTTTTGGCCATAAGTAGGATTAGAAATTATTTGGCAAACTTATAGAAGTATATTAGGTATGCATGTTAACAAATTGTTAAGTAAGCCAATATCATACTCCCAAGAATGATTTTTCACTTGCATTTCGCAAAAAAAAATCAACTTTTGCCTCAAAATTTGGATTCTCTGTAGTTTGAATTGAGAGATGCCATTTTGAATATTGGTTCAAAATCACTAAAAAACAGTGCTTTTTAAGAGCAAAGAATGGAACAATTGGAAGAAGAAAATAGCAAGATGAATAAAGCAACGAGTTATGTACTCATGCTTTTGGCACTCTTTTTATTCATTTTTGCAATTGATATGCTGACGGTTTCGATGAGTCAGTTGAATAATTCCGTCGCAAATGACATCCTTCAGGCTACTAAAAATCCATTCGTCAGCTTATTCATTGGATTACTTTTAACCGCCTTAATTCAAAGTAGCTCCACCGTCACATCTAGTGTGGTAGCGATTGTTGCAGCAGGAAATCTCTCCCTCGAGCAGGCAGTCCCATTAGTGATGGGAGCAAACATTGGAACAACTCTTACTTCCACCTTGGTTTCTTTTTCCTATATCATGAAAAAAGGAGCATTCAAAAAGGCGTTGTCAGCAGGAATTGTTCATGATTTTTTCAACATTCTTACTGTAGTGATTTTACTTCCTTTAGAATTGTATTTCAAGTTTATATCCCGACTCTCTGAAAAAACAGCTCACTTTTTTGCATCAGATGCTTCCTATTCAGAGCCTATGGTCTACCACAAAATGATCACAAGGCCACTTTCGGATTGGATCAATACCACAATTGAAATTCCTTTTCTAACAATGGTGCTTTCCATTTTTCTAGTATTTCTGGCGATTAAGTTACTTTCGAGTTCTGTCTTCAAGGCATTAGAACTGGGTTCTTCCAATGATTTTAATAAATACATTTTCAAAAACACGGGCTTGTCCTTTTTCTATGGAACATTTTTTACAGCAGCAGTGCAATCAAGTTCCGTAACCACCTCTTTGGTTGTTCCCTTGGTTGCTGAGGGGAGGGTAACCTTAAAAAAAGCATTTCCCTTTATCATTGGGGCAAATATCGGCACCACAATCACTGCAGCTATTGCAGCTATCTATAAAACTGAAGCTGCAATTGCACTTGCACTCGCCCACTTCTTTTTCAATTTAATAGGTGCATTGATTTTTCTTCCATTTCCGGTCATTCGAAATCTTCCGGTTTTACTGGCTATTTACATGGGGGAAAAATCGGCTCAAAACAGAATAATTGGCTTTGCCTATATCCTGCTTACCTTCTTTATCATTCCCTTTTTCCTCATTTACTTCAACAAAGATTAGGTTCTTGTTTTTCTCCAGTCATCCATCAGCGCTTTCGCAGAACTGGTTCCTATACGATCGGCTCCGGCCTTTATAAGTTCAAAAGCTGATTCAAGCGTCTTGATTCCTCCACTGGCTTTGATTCCAATTTGCGAAGGAAGTATTTCTCTCATGAGCAAAATGTCTTCAACTTGAGCCCCCTTAGGAGCATAACCCGTAGAGGTCTTGACAAAATCTGCCCCCGCATCCACGCAAATCATACAAGCTTCCCGGATTTGATCAGGACTTAGATAGGCTGTTTCGATAATTACTTTCAGAATTCGCTCTTCATCATGGCAAATTTTGGCAATTTGAGCTATTTCTATTTTCGGCCAATTCATTCCAGAATGGAAAGCTGTCTGAGACCAAACAAGATCCAGTTCATCTGCTCCCTGTTTGATCGACTCTTTAGTCTCAAAGACTTTGCTTGCAGTATCTTGATATCCAAAAGGAAATCCAATCACGGTAACTATCTGAATATTTTCTTCTCCCAATTCTCTTTTTACTTTCTTCACCCAAAAAGGCGGGACACATACCCCGATAAACTGCTCATCGATGGCATCTCTGATCAAATCATCAACTTCTGCTCCGGTCATTGTTGGTCGAAGAAGGGTAGATTCTAAAAATCTATTGAAATTATTCATGAGGATAGACGTAATCTGTTAAATGCATAAACTCCAACGTAAGATCACCATCCCGGGCGATGGTAGCCCGCTCCAAAATCGGCGCATTCTCTTCAAATAAGGAAGGCAGAACCCATTTTTCCAGCTGCCCGCAAAACTCTATACTGGATTCTCTGGGTAGCTCGCAGGGCAAATTATCAATTGCCATCACCGATATGCTCGTCTGACTTCCAAATGGAGCAATTTCTTTCCCGGTCGATCTGTCAATATCGTACACAGGATCAAGGATGGTGCTGGCCCGAATGGTAGTTGGAATTGAACCATCAATATCACAGGTCACATCGGCAATAACTGATAATGAAAAATCCTCATCAGCCAGATCTTTTAATTCAAACAACCTGGGAGCGGCGGGATCCCAATAAGCCGCTGCAATCAGGATTTCTCCCGCTTCAGCGAATTTTAGGAAATTGCTTTCATACAGTTCGGGATTCGCATAAAACTCAGCTTTGTCAAACCCTCCATCAGATTTTCGCCTGTTGTAATCTCCCGAATGAAGCACAACGAAAACTGACTCTTCAAAATAATAATGGAGAAACTCATGCGCAGAAACTTGCCTGATTTCCAATCTATTTAGGATTTCCAATACTCCTCCACCAACTCTTCCTTCACCAACTACCACAATTTTGACCGGAGGAAGCTGAACCTTCTTAAGCTCTATATTCAATTCCTCCAGGCCGAAACATTCATACGCCCTTTTGATATCAAAAAGTGCTGTTTTTTTTCCGTAGGTCCAGAGTGCATTATATGCTCCCACAATACCGGCCCATCTTCCAAAAGCTACAACCCTATTTCCCGATTCATCTTTTAGCACTTCGTAATCAATCAAGCGGATATTCTTTGCCAAAATCGCCTGAAGAAGTTTTCTGTTTCTTGATTGCTTTTTAATCGTGTGAGAGAAGAAAAAGTACGTTTTCTCCGGAATAAGTTGGGCGATGGGGATTTCTTTAACTCCAAAAAGCACATCGCAATCAGAAATATCTTCTACTACCTCAATCCCTGCTTCGATATATTCCTCATCTGAGTAACATCTGAAAGGACTGGACTCCACATAAAAACTCAACCTGTCTGCATAATGACGGGTCAAATTTTTCAACTGGTCCGGAGTAAATGGGGTTCTTTTATCTGGCGGGTTTTTTCCTTCACGGATAATTCCGATTTTCATAAAAATTAGGTTATATAGGGTAATCTAGACAAACCATGGATTATATAGTACTCGCCTTGAGTTGGGCAATCTTCTACAGCATCCATAGCATACTGGCTGCTTCCAAGTTAAAAAGAATTTTGGAGGTGAAACTGAGAAAGGATTATAAATGGTATCGCCTTTTTTATACTTTTCTATCTACCTTCTTATTTCTGGGAATAGTAATTCAATCCTTATTCATTCCGAGTCAAATTTTAATAGAAAAATCTCCTGTTTTGAACTACGTTGGTTACATGATGGCAGCATTGGGAACCATCATTTCCTTAAAGGCAACCAAGGAAATATCCATATTATCTTTCATCGGGATCAATCCTGACCACCTAATAAAAACGCGTGAGAAACTGATCACAACAGGCTGGCATGCCCGAATGCGTCATCCTCTATATTTCGGAATGATTCTGATTTTTTTGGGATATTTCTTGGTAGCCGGCACGATAACTTCCGGAATTCATCTTTTATGCTTGCTGCTTTATTTACCTTTTGGGATTTTCTATGAGGAGAGAAATCTGATTGCTTTTTTTGGAGATGATTATGGGGAGTACCAGAAAAATGTCCCTTCTATTTTCCCAAGATTTAAAAAGTAAAAAGGGAGCCTAGGCCCCCTTTTCTATTTTCTGTTCTTAATCAATTCCTCTGAAATTTACATCAAAAACCAAAATTGAATTTGGCGGAATGCGTTCGTTGTTATCTTGATCTCTGTATCCAAATGGCGAAGGAATAATAATCTTTGCCTTGCTGCCTGGTCTCAATCTGCGAAATCCAATATCCCAACCCGTTATGACGTTACCGCCTCCTACCAGAAAACTGAAAGTAACATACTTGTTTGCTTCAACATAGATGTTATTGTCGCGAGCGACTGACTCAATACTTGTATCGAAAACGGATCCCGTCTCCATTAGAGACCCGGTGTAATCCGTGTAAACAATACTTCCACTAGTTGGTCGGCTTCCGTTTCCTTCCTTCTGCACTATCACCACAACTCCACTTGGATCATGGATTCTATACAAACTATCAATCTCAGCTTTTGCTAGAAATTCATTAATCTTGACCCGATCTATCGCGAGGTTTGCCTCTGAATCGTATTTCGGCCCTGTATTGAAAGGATTGGTCGGTTCACAACTTGCCAGAGCAAAACCAACCAAAATTAATCCGAGACTTAATTTCTTCATTCCCATCCTATTTCTGAGGCCCATCTTTGACATCAACAAGATTAAGTTCGAAAATTAAAGGAGAATTCAGGGGTATCTCTCCACTAGAATTTTTTCCGTACCCGAAAATAGACGGGATAAAGACAGTTGCCTTATCTCCTTTTTCCATTTGACTTACTCCATATTCAAACCCAGGTATCAATAATCCCCTTCCCAATGGAAATTTCAAGGGCACGTAAGATCTTCCGCTTGAAAAAATCCCGGCTGTTCTTGCAATTGATTCGATTGAAGTATCAAATATTTTATTGGTAAGGAGTTTTCCGGTATAATCAACTCTTAGAGTATCACCGTCTTGCACTTTAATGCCACTTTTAGAAACCTCCTGCCAAATAATCTTGATACCGGATATCGGATCTTCGAATTGCTTGACACTAACCAACGTGTTCTTTTTCAGGTAGTCTGCAATTGCTTCTTTGTCTTTAACCAGAAGTACCTCATCAGTTTCCTGCTTATCTATACAGGAAACCAAACCTACTGAGGCTAGAAAGAGAGCAAATAAGAATGATGGTTTAAATTTCATGGGGTGTTTTGATTAAAAGTAGTTGGTGAAAGAATGATCAGAAATTATTTCTGAACATCCGTCACTTCTACGTCAAATACCAAGATTGAGTTTGGTGGGATCATAGCTCCGGCTCCATTTTCTCCATATCCAAGCGGAGAAGGAATGATGAATTTACCTTTGGATCCTTTTTTCAACAACATCAGTCCTTCGTCCCATCCCGGGATTACCTGGCCCATTCCGACATTTACAGGAAGTGCTTCGTAAGTCCTTGCAGCATCGAAGATATTATTTGCTTTAGCGACATCAGGCATTGAAGTATCGAACAGCGTGCCATCCAACAAGTAACCTGCATAGTTCACATACATCGTGGTACCCGGTGTAGTTGCTTCTCCAGTTCCTTCCTGCTCGATTACATAATATAATCCGCTTTCAGTTTTAGAAGCCGTAAGTCCTTTCTCCTTGATGTAAGCTTCAATAGTTTTGCCTTCTTCTGCCACCAATCCAACTGCTCTTTCGGCTTTTTTCTTATCTTCAGCTTCCATGGTGGAATTGAAGAAAGCTTCAATTGCAGCCTGATCCATTATTTCGAATGCACCCAACTTCACTTTTACCATGTCCTCTGCCTTCATGGAAGGAGGGAAATTCTCTCCAAAAATTACTTTCGCAGTCGATTCGAATTGAATGCTATCGCCTTTTCTCAGAGTAAGGAAAATCTCATCCATGCCGTTTGTTGGAGGGAGGGAATCATTTGCCATCAGATAGCCTGGAAACGGCTGCTCTGCGGTAGAATAAATCACTGAATCCGTAGCCGTAGCGATTTCAAGATTGTAAAGGAGGAAGCTGCCATTGGGAGCAGATTCAGTTCCTTCTTTGATATAAGTGTATTCAATTCCGTCTTTTTCAGTGACTTTGGTCTTTTTCTGACAAGAGGACATGAAGCTTGCTCCCGACATGAGAACAAGGATTGCCAAAAGGCTTTTTTGGTTTTTCATAAAGGTTAGGTGATTTTTCAAATTATTCGGATCAATGAGAAAGCAATCAGTGAGTGGTGATTTGATCATTTTGAAACAACTCTTCCTGGTTTTGATCTACGAGGGTTTCAAATCTCTCGACTGTTTCTTTCAGGGTTAACATTGATTTGCCTCCGGCGGCATTTTTATGCCCTCCTCCATTGAAATAGGTTGTTGCAAATTTATTAACTGCGACTTCTGTTGATGATCTGAAGGAAATTTTAATTCCGTCCTCACGCTCCGAAAACAAGGCCGCAAGCTTGATTCCGTCCAAAGATAAAGCATAATTGACCAAACCTTCTGTATCACCGGTTTGGCTTTGATATTTTTTAAGATCTTTTTTGCTGATCGCAAAATAGGCCATCTGCAAATCTTCCCTTACTACCAGCCTGCGACTGATCGCGAAACCAATAAATTTCAATCGATTTACAGAATTTGAATCGTAGATCCAATTTGCAATCTGAGAGCAGTTTGCGCCTATCCCAATCAATTCTGCAACAACCAAGTGCACATTTTTGGTGGTGTTAGGATGACGGAAACCTCCTGTATCTGTCATAATTCCTGCATAAAGACACTCTGCGATATCCCTATCTATCAGGTCCTTATCTCCCAAATCAACAATGAGCTCGTAAAGAAGTTCACAAGTCGCTGCAGCTTTGGTGCTCCAAATGCGATAGTCAGCAAAATTTTCAGGCTCCTGATGGTGGTCAATATTTACTATGAAAGCCTCTGACTTTCTGATCATTTCCCCCAGTTCATTGACCCGCTCGAGAACTGAAAAGTCAAGGCAAAAAATCACATCTGCCTGTTCCAGTTTCAAAGTAGCCAAGGGAATATGCTCAGGATTAGAAAAGTCAAGCACCTGATCAGTTCCTTTCATCCAATCCAGGAAGGAGGGATAATCTGATGGCGTGACCACTGCTACATCATGCCCTTTTTTGATCAGGTAATTAGCCAGGCCAAGAGAAGATCCCAATGCATCTGCATCAGGCTTGACATGTGTGGTAATGAATATTTTCTTGGGTGATGAAATCTCTCTCTTAAATGAGGCTAATGCTTCCATTTTATAGAATCAACTGCACTTTGGCTCTAGTAGCCCGCAAAGGTCAGTAAATTTTTGACAAATCCCAACATACTCACTTTCCTGATTATGAAGAGCATAACCGATAAATAACTCAGATTCCTCGGAGAATGATTCGAAAACTCCTACTTTTGCACCCGATTTAACCAACATAAAAACTAAAACACATGGCAACAAACAGAACATTTACTATGATTAAGCCTGATGCTTTCGAAGCAGGAAACACAGGAGCCATTTTGAAAATGATCGAAAACGCAGGCTTCAAAATCATGGCCATGAAAGCTACCCAACTGACACCTCAGCTTGCCGGTAAATTCTATGAAGTTCATAAAGAAAGACCTTTCTACGCTGATCTGTGCGGATATATGTCTTCAGGACCTATAGTGGCAGTGATATTGGAAAAAGATAACGCTGTTGAAGATTTCAGAACTTTGATCGGTGCCACAAACCCTGCAAATGCAGCAGATGGAACTATCCGTAAGATTTTCGCAAAGTCGATAGAAGCTAACGCTGTACACGGATCTGACTCAGACGAGAATGCTGCTCTTGAAGGTAATTTCTTCTTCTCCCAAGCAGAAAGAGTCTCCTAATCTTTCAATTTAAAAAGAATCAAAAAAGCACCCGATCGGGTGCTTTTTTGATTTATATCATTTTAGATTACCAGCTTCCGCCTGCTCCGCCCCCGCCGAAGGAGCCGCCGCCAAAGCCTCCGAATCCACCGCCTCCACCACCAAAGCCTCCTCGTCCAGAGGAAAAATCTCCAAATTTTCCTCCATTTCCTCCTTTGAGAAGATTGGCCAGCATGATGGTCGTGAGAAGGTCAATTCCTCCTCCTTTACCTCCCATGTGGTTATTATTATCTTTTCGATTTTTGATCATTGGCAAAATCACGAAGAAAAAGACAAAGAGAAGAATGAGGAAAATCCCTCCACCACTTTTACCCTTGGACTCCACTTGCTCAGCATCATATTCACCTGATGCAAGTTTGAAAATCATATCGGTAGCCTGATCAAAGCCCTGATGATATTGCTGCATTTTGAAATTGGGAAGAATCAAATTCTCCACGATTCGTTTGGCCAATGCATCAGGAACGGACCCCTCCATTCCGCGGCCTGTTGCGATAAAGACTTTTCGGTCAGTCATCGCTGCCAAAATCAAGATTCCATTATCCTTTGAGCTTCCGATTCCCCAATTCTCACCCAGTCTTTGGGCATAATCGGCTATCTCATAATCTCCGGTCGACCTCATGATCACAATAGCAACCTGAGTGGAAGTGCTATCATTGTAAGCCACAAGTTTTTGCTCCAGCTGACTTATTTCAGAGGAAGAAAGAGTCTGGGTAAAGTCATTCACCAATTTTGGCGGATTTGGAAGCGGAGGAAATTCCTGGGCGAAAAGCCTGCTTCCAACTACCAGGAACAAACAAATGAATACCAGACTGTGGATTTTTTTATCCAAAAGAAATTTCATCCGATAGTTCATTATTGTCTGACTCGCCTTGATAAGGAAAATGTGATCTCAATTGTTCACCTGCCATCTGAATGCCGTCAATTAATCCCTTTGTGAAATTCCCCGCGCGAAACTGATCTGCCATGTGGTCTTTAATTTTGCCCCAGAAATCCTCCGGAACTACTTGATTGATCCCTGCATCCCCCAGAATTGCAAAGCGATGATCTACTACTGCCAAATAAAACAAAACACCGTTTCTGTCCTTTGTCTGGTACATTTTAAGAGTTTCGAATAATTCGGCTGCCCTGTCGAGAACGTCTCCCTTACAGTGGTTTTCGATGTGAACCTGGATTTCTCCTGAGGTTGACTTTTCAGCGGACCGAATGGCGGCTATGATGGCCTCCCGGTCCGCAGTTGAGAATAATTTCTCAGCCATAATTATTTATTAAAACTGTACTGTAGGTGCATTCTCCGCTCCGGCCGATGCCTGGAAAGTGCCTTTGATTTCAAAGCCATACCATCCTGCAAAAATGTTATTCGGGAATGTTCGAATGTTAGCATTATAGGTCACCACCGACTCATTGAAGTTTCTTCTGGCTACCGCAATTCTATTTTCAGTTCCTTCCAGTTGAGCCTGGAGCTCCAGGAAGTTTTGATTTGCCTTCAGGTCAGGATATTTTTCAACTGTCACCAGCAATCGGCTCAATGCTCCGGAGAGTTGATCCTGAGCTTGCTGGAATTCGGCAAGTTTTTCGGGAGTCAGGTTTGTAGGATCGATTGTCATCGAGGTTGCCTTAGACCTTGCTTCGATTACTCCTGTAAGAGTCTCTTGCTCAAATTCAGCATATCCTTTGACAGTGTTGACCAGGTTTGGAATCAGATCAGCTCTTCTTTGATATTGAGTTTGTACTTCAGCCCACTGACCGTTGATTTGCTCCTCGGTTTGTACAAACTGATTGTAGGTTCCCACAGCCTTAGTGTAAACGAAAATGCCCACTACAGCGATAATCAGGATAGGAATCAGAAATTTTTTCATTTGTGCATTTGGTTTTAGAAAACTGGAATAATCACGTATTTCAAAAAAAGATGTTTAAAATCCGTTGATCGATTTAAAATCAAAATTATTTAATTTATCCGGATCCATATCAGAATTGGCTTAAATCTGTTTTTTAAGAACAAACTTGAACTGCAAATCTTCATATTTTGTCAGGTCCATTCCTTCATACCTTCGGATTTTCATTTCGATTTCCTTCCCTTCTTCTGATCGTAAGAGCTTGACCACTTCAGGCATTTCCCATATAAATGTTGGGATCTTATTAATCGATAGAATCTCGTCGAAGGGCAAGACCCCTGCTCCTTCGGCTGGAGAATTTTTTCTCACGATCGAAACATACATCCGGTTTTCATCATTTGGAATCTTTTTGACAACAATCCCACTCATATCAAATTGAAAAGGCAGATAAAAATCCTCTCCTTTTTTCACAAGAAGTCGATTTCGTGGATAATCAAATATCAATCGGGTCCGACCCAAAACTTCAGAACCAAGACTTCCTTGTCTTCCTGACTTTTTGAAGATGTAGCTGTAAGCATTCTCTTCCGGGTAAGAGGTGAGAACTTCTGTCATTTTCAATCCGGCAAACCTGAGAGAACTTAACCTTCCGATAAATCCATACAAAACTCCGCCCAGGCTCTGCCCCAATTCTGTTTCTATAGTTAGCGGAGGAAGAATAATCTCTTTCGAAGTTTCTCTGTTCAGCAATACTCCGTGGTTTGCTCCGGTATCAATCAAGAGTTTAGGGCCAATGACTGATCCATTCTTTTGTTGAATTTTTGCATAGATATAGGGCTTTTCTTCCTCTACCGACATTTCAAGTTTACGGTAAAAAAGAGGCCTCCACCTAACCGCGTCCCGCTTGTAAAAGTCTATCAACCCGTCATCGTAATTAATTTTGATCGGGTTATTTTTGAAAAATTCATGTCCGATGATTCCATAAATGGGAATACCAATAACCGCTTCCAGTTCTAAAAAATCTTCTTCCAGTACCAACAAGTTTTGAAAAACTCCCTCCAAGGGCCCTAAATCTATGGTATTTAAAGGAGAAATAAACGCGGGCAAGGTGGTAGTGCCATCCGCCCCCATGAGATTGATTTTCCTGGTATAGCTTAGCCCCAGTGCATCTCCTAGTTTTTTACTGAAAAGAATATTTGCCCTTACTCCGGTATCTACTAAAAAATTGAGGGGGGTATTTCCGTTGATGGAAACAGGAACTATAATCAGGCTATTCGAAGAGTAAAAAGGGATAATTACTTTCCTTTTTTCCTCTTTCATGAAAAATCCAGGCACCTGCGCAAAGCAGGAAATCTGGAAAAACACCAGAATTGAAAGAACGAATCCGAACCTTAATTGCATATTTTGTTGGACTACTTCGTGTCCAAATAAGTTAGCGCTTTTTTGAAAATTGTACTATCACGAGTATAAACAGATAATGGGGTTCATAATGTTTCATGAGATTTAAAAATCTCTCACCTAATTTAGATTGAAACCAAATTAGAATAGAGAATCGATTGCTGGTTGCCAAAAAATCAAGAATACTTCATCTTTATTCTCAAATCTTTTTTTAATCCCCATGGCAGATAAGGCTCTAATCGAAAAAGCAAAAAAAATCTTTGAAAACTTCCTCCTCAAGCAAGGAAGCAGGAAAACACCTGAGCGGTTTTCAGTGATCGATGAATTGTATTCTCTTCCCGAAGATGAGCACATGGATGTGGAGGGATTATTCCTGAGTATGAGAAACAAAGGCTACACCATCAGCCGCGCCACTATTTACAACACACTTGATCTTCTTGTAGAAAGCGGATTGGCCGTCAAGCACCAATTCAAGGATAAAGTCGCACTCTATGAGCAAGCCCTTACCTACAAACATCACGATCACCATGTCTGCAATCAATGCAGGAAAATCCGGGAGTTTTCTGATCCAAAAATTAATGAGATAAAAGAGGAAATTGGAAAGTCATTTCAATCCTCCATCAAAACTCACTCACTCGTATTATATGGTGATTGCCAGATCGCGAACTGCGAAAATCTGATTCACGTCTGATCAGACCGCTTGAAAACTTTTTTGTAAATCGGGATCCGATAAGCAAACTGAAGCAACATTGCCGGATAAAGCAAAATCGATAAAAGCCCAAAAGGAGCGGAATACTCAATTTCATCCCGGATGATGGCATCATTTCCGCTTCGGATGATGCGATGCTTATGATCCCAGCTTTTCAGGAAAAAGGGCAATTCGACTCCCTTATCTATGAAGTAAAATTCTTGTTCATCAGTCTTATCTTCAATAATCCTGCTGGTCCACTTCTGCTTAAAAAGCACAAAATTCAATTCCAGCGTTACCAAATCGCCTTTAGTCGAGCCATCAAATCTGAGAAGTTTTACCGGTGGAAACGGAGGACTTAGCTTAGTGAAAAGGGATTCCGTGAATCCTTCCTTCACTTTCAGATAGTTTTCCTCAACCTTGGTTTCGATGGTTAGTTTCATCTGTTTATAATTTGCTTTTTAGCGGCCAGATGGAATCTCGCATTCCCCATAATCATTTCAGTGTGTGTCGCTTGCATCATGCTTGATTTCATAATTTCTTAAAAGCTCAGGACAAAAAGGGCAAATAAAATTAGCCAAATCACATCCATAAAGTGCCAATAAACGGTGAAAAGGCGAATTCTCATTTTTTCAAAAGGATTGATCAATAAAATGAGATTTCGAACCTCATCTTGTTGATTTTTCCGAAGCTGAACCAATAAGATCAAGGCAAAAATCATTGCTCCCAATAAATGGAAAATATGAATTCCTGAAAGCAAATAGAGAAAACTTCCACTCGGAATTCCGGTAAAATTGATTCCCATGAGTTCCAATTCTTTCCAGCCGATAATCTGCAGAATGGTAAATATCGCGCCTAGCCAAAATGTATTCCGTAGAGATGAAATAATTTTTTCAGTATTCTCTTCCTGATAGTGCAATCGCATTTTGGTTACAGTGTATCCGCTGAAAATCAATAAAAGCGTTGAAATAAGGAAGGAAACAGGGATTTTATGGTTCAATCCCTCCAGCTGATTCCAGCCGGAAGACATGAATGCCGCCACCAAAAACAAGAATATAAGCCCGCTTCCCAGCATTCCCAGATATAGGAGGGTTTCGTATGGATGCAGCCGCTCGACCCGCTGGAACCATGTAAGTTGTTCTTTTGTCTTACTCATCGAAGGGTAAACATTTTGGAGGGGCGTAGGTTCACAAAACTGCAAAACAACTTGCAAAGCTCATTCTAAGAACTCAGAATACTCTAAATTTGGGCTTCCAAACCCAATTCTCTCAAACCACATCATTTTGGATCGCCAGGCTTTTATTTCCCTTTATCAATCAGACCCGATTTTTCAAACGCTAGCTTACGAGATTTTAGGTCCCGAAAAGGTAAACTATCAGCTCAAAGGACTTGCAGGCAGCCTTGATATGGTCGTTTTTTGTTCATTGTATTCAAGCAAAGGAGGATTTCACCTGATCATCGCACAGGACAAAGAAGAAGCCGCTTATCTCAATACGGATATTCAGAATTTACTGGATACGGAGGATCATATGATTTTTCCTTCCAGTTTTAAGCGGCCTTATCATTACGATGAAGTGGACAATGCAAACGTCCTGATGCGCGCTGAAATCCTGAATCATGTTCTGGAAAGTAAAGGAAAACCGGGAATCATCATCACGTACCCGGAAGCTCTTTACGAACGTGTCATCAACAAGCGATCTCTGATCGAAAACACTTTTTCGGCACGAGTAGGAGAAGCGGTGGACATGGAATTTGTCTCTGAGATCTTGAGTAGTTACGATTTCGAGCTAACAGATTTTGTCTACGAACCAGGTCAATATGCAATTCGAGGGGGTATTCTGGATGTATTCTCATTTTCGAACGAATATCCTTATCGACTTGAATTATTCGGAAAAGAAATCGAAAGCATCCGGACATTTGATCCGGAAACTCAGCTTTCGATTGCGAGCGTAGAAAAAATTTCCCTGATTCCAAACGTCCAAACCAAGCTTTTGCAGGAAGTCCGACAATCATTTTTGGGATTCTTACCTGAGTCAACGATTGTTTGGATCAAAGATTATCAGCTCACCCTGGATGTCATGGATGAATGCTTTCACAAAGCAGATAAGGCTTTTGATGAAATTGTTTCCAAAACTGCAAACGATAAATTGCTTCTGAAGCCGGGAGATTTATTTGACAAAGGGGCTAACTTCTCCGAACTTTCAAGAAGCTTTACCCGGGTTGAATTTGGGAAACAATATTATTTGCCAAAGGCGAAAATATTCCAATGGAATAGTCAGTCACAGCCTTCTTTCAACAAGAATTTTGATTTGTTGGTGACCCATTTGGCAGAAAATGAAAAAGGTGGCCAAGTCAATATTCTGACTGCAGAAAACGAAAAGCAAATCGACCGGCTTTTGGGAATTTTTCATGAACTGGATCCCACGCTCCGGGTACAGAGCATGCTTTTAGGATTGAGAGAAGGCTTCGAAGATCGACAGATGAAGCTGGTATGCTATACCGATCACCAACTTTTCGAGCGATTTCACCGGTACAAAACCCGCAAAAAGGCCAGCAAATCCAAGGCGTTGACGCTGAAAGAACTTAAAGCTCTTCATCCGGGAGATTACATTGTTCACGTGGATTATGGCGTGGGGCGATTTGCCGGATTGGAAAAAGTGGATATCAGCGGCAAAATGCAGGAAGCTGTCCGACTCATCTTCCGGGATGACGATTTGCTATATGTCAATATCCATTCCCTTCACAAGATTTCGAAGTATTCTGGCCAGGAAGGCTCGACACCTTCCATGTCCAAACTGGGTTCTCCCGAATGGGAAAACAAGAAGAGCAGGGTCAAAAAGCAGGTTAAAGACATTGCAAAAGACCTTATAGCACTTTATGCGAAGCGCAGGTCTGCAAAAGGATATGCTTTCACCCATGACTCTGTTTTGCAGATAGAACTGGAATCTTCTTTCATCTACGAGGACACACCGGATCAGGCTATTGCCACAGCTGATGTGAAGGCTGACATGGAAAAAACCTATCCGATGGACAGATTAGTCTGTGGAGATGTGGGATTTGGAAAAACTGAGGTGGCCATTCGTGCAGCATTCAAAGCTGTAAACGACCGAAAGCAAGTTGCCGTGTTGGTACCAACCACTATTCTGGCAATGCAGCACTTTCATACTTTCACCGAAAGACTGGAAAATTTTCCTGTCAAAGTGGAGTACATTAATCGCTTTCGATCCGCCAAAGAAATCAAGGATATTATCTCTCAGGTAAAATCAGGGGAGATCGACATTCTAATCGGTACCCATAAAATCGTCAACAAAGACATTGAATTCAAAGACCTGGGCCTTTTGGTCATAGATGAGGAGCAAAAATTTGGAGTGAAAGTAAAAGACCAACTTAAAAATCTCCGGGTAAACGTCGACGTACTGACACTTACCGCAACTCCGATTCCCCGAACGCTTCATTTCTCGTTGATGGGAGCCCGGGATCTTTCGGTGATCGCCACCCCTCCGCCAAATCGGCAGCCAGTGACTACAGAAATTCAAACTTTCCGCGAAGAAGTAATCAGGGATGCCGTGGCTTACGAACTTCGAAGAGGCGGACAGGTTTTCTTTGTGCACAACAGAGTGGGAGAGATCGATAGTATAGCCAATCTGATTATGAAGTTGGTTCCGGATGCGCGAGTAGCGGGAGCACATGGTCAAATGGATGGTAAAAAACTGGAAAAAGTAATGGTTGACTTTATCAACCATGAATATGATGTGCTGGTATCAACTAATATCATCGAATCCGGACTCGATATTCCTAACGCCAACACAATCATCATCAACCGGGCGCATATGTTTGGTTTGAGTGATCTTCACCAAATGAGAGGCCGGGTAGGAAGGAGCAATAAAAAAGCTTTCTGCTTTTTATTGACAAGTCCAATGTCAGGATTAACCGCTGAGGCGAGAAAGAGACTTCAGACATTAGAAGAATTTTCTGATCTGGGAGACGGATTCAAAGTGGCAATGAAAGATTTGGATATTCGCGGTGCGGGAAATCTATTGGGAGCTGAGCAAAGCGGATTTATAACTGATCTGGGTTTTGAAATGTATCATAAGATCTTGGACGAAGCTGTTCAGGAATTGAAAGAAAACGAGTTTGCAGCTCTTTTTGAGATCGATTTGGAGGAGAAAGTAAAAGTTCTCGTGCAGGATTGTACAATCGAGACGGACCTGGAATTGCTTATTCCCGAAGGATATGTAAGCAATATCAGCGAGCGACTTGGTCTTTATTCCAAGTTGGATGCGATCAAAGATGAGGAAGAACTCGGGAAATTCTCCACTATGCTTTTGGACCGGTTTGGACCGCTTCCTGATTCTGTAAAGGATTTGATGGAGACCGTAAGGCTTCGATGGACCGCTGAAAAGTTGGGAGTCGAAAAACTGGTTCTCAAAGGAAATCAGATGAAATGCTATTTGCTTCCTTCCAGCCGGGATGATTTTTATTCCTCCGTTGTTTTTCAAAAAATCATGCGATTTGCACAAATTCACTCGAAGCAATCCAAAATAAAGGAGCATAAAAACCGTTTGATACTTACTCTTGAAGGAGTTTCATCCATCACAAAAGCTCAAAACAAGCTGAAGGAAATGGATTTAGCATAAATTTTACAAAAATTTAACTGGCATAAATATTGCAGTTTTGGGTATAAAAATTGTCGAATTTCTGGCTTTTAGCCTGTTTTTGAAGTTTATACCAAAGAAGGCTTTAGCCTTTACCTTTGTAAGTACCTAGTATTGATTATATATTAGCACGTTGAATTAGGCCTAAAATTCATAAAATATGCGTTTGAGTAATAAAAATTTTGGATTGTGGATGGGAGTTTTCCTGATCGCGTCCGCCTCGATTTTATCTTCTTGTAATAAAACTCCAGGCTACGGCAGAAGAACCGCCGACAATCCCGGAAAGAACAGTGCCACTACTGGAGCAGAATTTAACTTCGATGATAAAGACACTACCCAATTTTTCGTGTCTAAAAATGCTGAGCAGATTCCGGGACCAAACCTGAAATTTATTCAGGGAGGTAGAGCGGTTCTGGGTTCTCAGGAAGAAGACGTAATGGCTTTCAGAGACAACTTGGAGCGAACTGTGAGTATTTCCAATTTTTACATGGATGAAACCGAAATCACGAATAATGACTTTCGCGAATTTATTTTTGACATGAAGAAAAAAGTTAGTGCTGATTCACTTTTGAAATTAGAACCTTCTGAAAATGTCTGGACCGGGGCAATGTCTTTCAACGACATGTATCAGTCTTATTATTTCAGATTCCCAGGTTTTAACTTTTATCCCGTAGCTGGTGTATCATGGTCTCAAGCTCATACCTATTCAAAATGGAGAACTGAATACGTTCAGGATCTGATCAGAAAGGAAAGAGAATTAGATTCAACCTTCACCAAAACTCAATTAATCGAACGTGGCGTTGCATTAGCCGATTACCGTCTGCCTACTGAGGCTGAATGGGAATATGCTGCCAAAGCAATGATTGGAACACAATATCTGGATGAAAATCAGGAATACGGCCGAATTTATCCTTGGGATGGCAGAGGTGTACGTAATCCATACAATGTGAAGAGAAAAGGTAAGCAGGGAGATTTCCTTGCAAACTTTAAAAGAGGTCGTGGTGATTACGGTGGAATATCAGGTAATCAAAGAAATGATGGTGAAATCATCCTTACAAACGTATATGACATGGCTCCTAATGATTTTGGCCTATATCACATGGCCGGGAACATGAATGAGTGGGTACAGGACGTTTATCGACCGCTATCTTTCATGGATTTTGACGACCTGAATCCGGTAAGAAGAGATGGTGTACTTGACGATATTTCAAACTATGAAACTTCTGTGCTAAGTGATGACCTTCGAGTGTACAAGGGAGGAAGTTGGAAAGATGTAGCTTATTGGCTTGCACCAGGTACTCGCAGATTTATGCACCAAGATTCATCTACAAACAATATTGGCTTTCGTTGTGCCATGATTTCCATTGGAGAAAAAGGAAAATAATTCTTTATACTATTTTCAAAAAGCCTTGCTCGGATCTAATCTAAGCAAGGCTTTTTTTATTTTGTCAAGCTGAGGAAATCCGAAAATTATTTCCGATAATTTTCAATGGGACCTCATTCCTATTAGTCTAAAATTTCAGCTTAACTCCCATATTGCCATAGAACCCGTTTGTTTTTCCAAAATCAATGTTTGCGAAACTTGTCTGAATGTCTGTAACTGACCACTCGTATGACAAATCGATAAAAAGAAGCCAGATGTCAATCCCGGTTCCTGCGTAAACTCCCCATGCTGGCGAGTTGATTTCAGCTGGATCCAAATCTTCTCCCACACTAGT
Source organism: Cyclobacteriaceae bacterium (assembly GCA_009885605.1). Classification (GTDB taxonomy): domain Bacteria; phylum Bacteroidota; class Bacteroidia; order Cytophagales; family Cyclobacteriaceae; genus Algoriphagus. The sequence continues at coordinate 20,890 of VFKK01000053.1, forward strand.
TACAAAAAATCCCGATGCCCCGCCGAATGCACGCCAGGAAGCCAGAGTTTCGGAACTCCCGATCAAATACATTCCCAGAGTAAGAGGAATCCTAATTCCATTGAGGTCTGCTTCAAAATCAACCGGATTTACTACAGAAGGATCTGTGAATTCTGCACTTTTTGAAATATAAAAAATACCTGGCTCCACGTACATCTTTTCACCAAAAGCCAAACTTGCCCCAATTTGCCAACCATTTTTCCCTTGGCCAATTTCCTTATTGACTGTTAAGTCGGTAAAATTAAAACCAACCGTCGGCTTGAAAGTCTGGGCAGGAAGGCTCGAAAATATCGAACCTGAAAGGATTAAAGTAAATAAGATCATCTTCATAATTAGGAGTGGATTACAAGTGAAAATAGGAAATTTTGGCAAGTCATTAGATTGACCCCTCTCGTTTTTGTTTTTATTCTCGAAAGCAATCTTAAATTTCTAAGATCCATTTACCAGACTGCTTCAGATTGGTTAAAGACCATTGATCTATTCTTGAAAGAAATTTCTGTTCAGTTGTTTTATCTTGAGATCATATTGACCCGAATAAACATGATACTAAAATTTACCAGGACCCTCATTCTCGCATTCTGCATTCTGACCGAATTTTCTGTTGCTCAGGCTCAAACAAGCTACCAAACTCCTCCTAAAGAAATTGCAGATTTGGTCAATGCCCCGATTACTCCATCGGTGGTTTTTAGCAAAAGTGGTGATTGGATGATGCTTCTTGAGCGTGAAGGTAATCCTTCCATTGGGGATTTGGCCCAGCCAGAATTGAGAATCGCAGGACTGAGGATTAATCCAGCTACGTCCGGTCCAAGCCGAAGTGGAAGTGTGGAAAACCTGAAAATCAGAATGACAAGAGGAGGGGAGGAAATCCAGGTGAAAGGACTTCCTTCTAATCCAAAGATGAGCGGTTTTTCACTTTCCAGGGATGATAAGTTCCTTGCATTTACTCAAACTGAGCCAACCGGAATCAGCCTTTGGGTCGTCGATATGACAAGTTTCCAAGCCCGGAAGCTCACAGAAAACATTCTGAATGAAGTCATGGGAGGAAGCTTTGCGTGGACTCCCGATAATCAGATTCTGATCAATGCTGTCAACCCAACCCGAGGAGAAATACCTAAAGCACCTCCCGCTCCCGCCGGACCGATTATACAGGAAACCTCCGGAAATGCTGCTCCAAACAGAACTTATCAGGATTTGCTTGCCAATCCTCACGATGAGTCTCTATTTGCCTATTTCATAAATACCCAGATTATGCTGGTCAATCTGGATGGAACCAAGAAGCCAATTGGTCCTGCCGGAATGATCAAGTCAATGGATCTGTCACCGGATGGGTCTTACCTGATAGTTGAGACTATCAAAAAGCCTTTTTCTTATTTGGTGCCAGCCTCACGATTCCCTTACGATGTCGAGGTGTGGACTAAATCTGGTCAAAAAGTAAAGACACTTGCACAAATACCGCTGGATGAAAATCGCCCGACCGGCTTTGATGTAACAGTTGCCGGTCCAAGGAATATCAGTTGGAGAGCCGATAAGCCGGCTACATTGTATTGGGTAGAAGCTCAGGATGGCGGTGACCCAAAAGTTGACATCTCAGAACGAGAGATCGTTTACACTATCGAAGCCCCTTTCGCAGGAGAAAAGAAGAAACTGGCAAGTACTGCCTTTCGATTTGGCGGGATTGCCTGGTCGGATGACAACTTTGCGATCATGACTGAGCGATGGTCCAAAACGAGGAAGGAAATGAAATCAGTCATTCATCCTTCCAATCCTGCACAAGCTCCAAGTGTAATCATTGATCGTTTTTCAGATGATCTTTACAATGATCCCGGAAATCCGGTTTTCATCGAAAACGACTTTGGTCAGCGGGTTTTGCTTCGCAAAGGTCATTTGGTTTTCATGACAAGCGAGGGAGGTTCGGCTGAAGGAAGCATGCCTTTCCTTTCCACTTTTGACACCAAAACCAAAGAGGAAAAAATTCTCTGGAGATCTCAGGAACCTTTCTATGAGCGAGTGGTCAAAGTGCTGGATGAAGAGGGGACGGAGTTTATTACGTTGAAAGAGAGTACAGATATCCAGCCCAACTATTGGCTGGTCAATACCCGAAAAAAAATGGCTCCTCTTCAGGTGACCAACTTTATCCATCCCTATGAATCCATCAAAGGAATTCAGAAGGAATTGGTCACCTACAAAAGAAAAGACGGACTCAACCTCTCAGCGGTAGTTTATACTCCGGCCGGTTATGATCCTGCTAAAGACGGAACCCTTCCCGTTCTGATGTGGGCCTATCCAAGAGAATACAAATCGGCGGAAACCGCTTCTCAAGTTCGGGGCTCAAAATATGCCTTCACCAGAATAAGTTGGGGTTCGCCAATCTATTGGGTAACTCGCGGCTATGCCGTCATGGATCAAACTGAGATGCCGATTGTGGGAGAGGGAGAAGAGGAGCCAAATGATTATTTCATCGAACAACTTGTAGCAAATGCGGAAGCCGCAATTGATAAGGTAGTCGGAATGGGAATTGGAGACCGGATGAGAATAGGAGTTGGAGGACATTCGTACGGTGCTTTCATGACTGCGAATTTGCTTTCGCATACCAATTTATTCGCAGCAGGAATCGCCCGAAGTGGCGCCTACAACAGAACGTTGACTCCGTTTGGATTTCAATACGAGCAGCGAACCTATTGGGAATCTCCCGAGGTCTACTTCAACATGTCACCCTTCTCTTACGCACATAAAGTGGAAACGCCGATTCTCTTGATTCACGGAGAGGCAGATAACAATTCCGGAACATTCCCGATCCAATCTGAGCGGTATTACAATGCATTAAAAGGTCACGGCGTCACCACCCGATTAGTATTTCTTCCTCACGAAAGTCATGGGTATGCTGCCAAAGAATCCATCCTTCACACGCTTTGGGAAATGGATACCTGGTTGGAAAAATATGTGAAGAATAAAAATAAGCTGGATCCCTCGAAGTAAATCTTCGAGGTCTCAAAGGTTTCGGATAAAATCAAAAAACCTTTCTGAAATGATTCAGAAAGGGTTTTTTTAATGGTTGGCTTTTCAACAAAATAATTTTTAGAGATCCGATCCCCACATAAAAATCAAAAACAAAACTCCCAGTACAATTCTATAATACCCAAAAGCGGTGAAGCCATGACTGGAAACATATTTCAGAAAAAGCTTAACTGCAATCCAGGCTGAAATGAACGCTACCAATGAACCGATTCCCAACATAATTAACTGGTCGGTGGTAAAGGCCAGATCACTTTTCAGCAGGTCATAACCTCCGGCAGCCATCATCGTTGGCACAGCCAAAAGGAAAGAAAATTCAGTCGCCTGCTTTTTATCCAATCCATTGAATACTCCTCCTATGATGGTGGCGGCAGCTCTTGAAGTCCCGGGCACCATCGAAAGACACTGGCAGAGCCCAATGAAAAATGCATTCTTATATGACATATCCTCCACTTCGGCCAGTTTGGTTTCGGAGTTGACCACTTTCTTATCGATGAAAATCAGGAAAATTCCTCCCAAAATAAGAGAAACGGAAACCACAATCGGATTGAAAAGATAGGCTTTGATGTAATCATAGGCCAGAAAACCTATGATCGCGGTTGGAAGAAATGCTGCAAAAAGCTTCAGATAGATATCAATGCTTTTAAAAAATCGCTTGATATACATCATGGCAATGGCTAGAATCGCTCCAAGCTGGATAAACACCTCGAAAGTTTTGACAAATTCATTGTCATGAATTCCCATCGCTGCGGATGCCAAAATCATGTGACCTGTGGAAGAAATAGGTAAAAATTCGGTAACTCCTTCTATAATAGCTATGATGATACTTTGCGTAATTGTCATTTTCTAAATCTGATATGCTGAATAATTCTCGGAGGCAAAGATATCATTCCTAACCTGGCAGGGAAAAATTGTTGAATTTTTAGTCTGTTATCAGAGACTAATAATTTCCCCTTTCGATATGTATTTTAATAATTGGTTTGGTATTTTTAAGAAGAACTTTTAGCCTACTACAGCTATGAAAAATATTTTTGATCCTCCAGCCACAGCGGAATTAATCCATCGGATCAATTCACTCAATTCAGAAACCAAGCCCCTTTGGGGAAAAATGAGTGTAGACCAAATGCTTGCTCATTGCTGCGTTGCTTACGAAATGGCTTTCACAGAAAAGCATCCCAAGCCGAATGCATTGATGCGATTTATACTGAAATCCTTTGTGAAAAATGGGGTGGTGAATGAAGTTCCGTACAAGAAGAACATAAAAACCGCCCCTCAATTTATCATTAAAGACAGAAAAAATTTTGAGGAAGAGAAAGCCAGATTAATTAACTATCTCGATCACACTTGTAATCTTGGCAGTGATCATTTTGAAGGAAAAGAATCTCTTTCTTTCGGCCCAATGACCTCCATCGAATGGAACAATCAATTCTATAAACATCTCGATCATCATTTAACTCAGTTTGGGGTATGAACACATCAGCAAAGGCTATTCTACCATTTTTAGGATCAAGGAATTTTCAGGAAAGTTGCACTTTCTATGAATTACTCGGATTTGATGTCAAGCTTATTTCCAAAGGATTTGCAAGAGTCTACATCAACGGGAAAATCGGGTTTTACCTTCAGGACTATTACTCCAAAGAATGGTGCGAAAACACAATGGTATTTCTTGAAGTCGAGGGCCTCGAAGCTGAGCGGGAATCTTTCCTCAAACTTAATTTATCCGAAAAATTCCCCGGAGTTAAACTCAGCCAAATAAAGAAAAATGATTGGGGGGATGAATTTTTCTTACACGACCCTGCGGGAATCCTATGGCATTTTGGGTTTTTTCATCAATAATTGGAGAACTTCCATTCGGAGTTTTAGAATAAAATACACCACCTGCTCAGGAAAGAATTTTTACCTTTATGGTTATCCAGACGCAATTTTAGATGAAAAAATTACTCGCTTTTCCAATTTCTCTCCTTCTTCTTTGTAGTTCCTTTTCATGTTCCAAACCCACAGAAAATCAGGTCTTGGAAGAAGAAATCAAAGTTCCAGAGATCGCTACGGATACTTTGACTGAATCAGTTTCGGGAGCTACCCATTCTACCGGCGACAACTCTATGACTTCTGTTGATTGGCCGGGTACTTATTTCGCAACTTTGCCTTGTGGCAGATGCGAAGGAATAGAAATGTGGGTAACGCTTAAATCAGACGGAACTTACGCCTTCAACACCAATTACCTGGGATTAAATGATGCGCTTGAAGAAGAATTTACCGGCAAATTCACCTGGGATCAATATGGGGGAATTGTGACTTTGGAAGGATTAAAAGGAACTTATCCAGGCAAATTCAAAGTGGGGGAAAACAGAATTTGGTATCTGGACAAAGATGGAAACCAAATGACCGGACCACTAGCTGAACAATATATTCTGGATAAGAAATAGCATTATTTAAATCGAACGATTTTGCCGTGGGCTTTGGAGGTCATCTCAACAGGGATGGCCTCTGTTATTTCCCGGAAAAGCAATTCCACCAATTTCTGTTTCAAAAAGCTTCGGTTCAAAATGATACTGACTTCCCGTGTTGGGGACTCTCCTGCAAATGGCCTAAGGCGCGTTTTTTCTTCATCCGAAAGTTCGTAAGTCGCAAGTTCCGGCAGCAAAGTCACTCCCTGATATCGGTTTACCATGTTCTTTAACCCTTCGAGTGATCCGCTTTCGTAGTGAAAATTCTTGTGTCCGCTGAGTGCCTGATCGCAAAGATTGATCACCTGATCCCGAAAGCAATGGCCCTGCTGGAGAATCCAAAAATCTTCCTTTTTGACTTTCTCCGGGCTGAAAAACTCATCTATAAGCAACTCATGGTCCTTTGATAAATACGCGTAAAACTTCTCATAAAACATCGTTTTCTCTATAATCCCTGGTTCGTGAAGAGGAGTCACCACGATACCCAAATCCAGTTCATCGTTTTTGAGCTTTTTGATGATCTCTTCTGTCACCATTTCCTGGACGTCCAGCTTTACATTCGGGTATTTCTCCAGAAAATTCCGAATGAAAAGGTGAAGTAAATACGGAGCTAGGGTAGGAATAATCGCCAGTTTGATAACTCCGGAAATGTCACCTTTCAATTGAGCCACCAATTCAAAAATTCCTTTACTCTCAGAAACAACTCGCTTGGCCTGCCTGATGATTTGAATGCCGATTTCGGTCGGGATCACAGGCATTTTACTTCTGTCAAAAAGAAGAACTCCAAGTTCCTTTTCCAATTTGCCAAGTTGCGCGCTTAGCGTTGGCTGAGTCACAAAACACGATTCAGCAGCATGGCCAAAATGTCGGTGCTTATCTACCGCAATCAGATATTCGAGTTGTTGAATCGTCATAAAAATTCCTTTTCCTTATTCTAAAGATAAAAGATCCGGAAAGAGTTTCTAAAACCAATTGCCTTAGCTGACTACCTCTGATCAAATTCAATCTTTTATATTTTTCTGTGGGCCGGAAAAACTGTAATTTATTTTTCCTTATTGAGTAACCAATCGCAAATAACCCATAACACAACCTATTCATGAAAAAATCTTCTTTTTCCAGAAGGAAATTCCTTGGTGCTTCTATCCTTAGCACCGCTGGATTGAGTTTACTTCCACAACTCGGATTTGGCTCCCAGCCTGCTCAGTCTCCATCCCAATCTTTTGAAACAATCCGTCTTGGATTCATCGGAGTCGGCAGACAATCGGGAGGATTAATAAATAACCTGATGAAGGTTCCCGGTGTGGAAGTCATTGCGGGAGCAGATGTCTATGCGATCAAGCGAGAGCGCTTTATTTTGCGAGTAAAGAAAAACTACACTGATCAGGGCCGAACTGCACCCGAGATCAAAGTGTATGAGGATTACAAGGAATTACTAGCCAATCCGGATGTGGATGCAGTAGTCATCGCTTCTCCGGATCATTGGCATGCAATGATGGCAATCAATGCCTGCAAAGCCAAGAAAGATATTTACCTGGAAAAGCCTCTCACTTTTACGATCAAAGAGGGTCAGGACCTTGTCAAAGCAGTACGAGCTAATGGAGTAGTCTTGTCAGTAGGAAGCATGCAGAGATCCGCTCCAAACTTCCAACAAGCTGCTGCGATGGTCCAAAAAGGAAAACTTGGAAAGATCAGTCAGGTCTTGGTTCACGTTGGAGAAAATCCCCATCCAAAACCTTACGACTTACCGGCACAGCCCATTCCTGCAGGTCTAAACTGGAAAACCTGGCTTGGTCCCTTACCTGAATTAGCATTCAACGACGAGCTAAATCCTGCAATAACTTTAAGTCCCGAGCAAAATGAGAAAGTTTGGGGAGCATGGAGATGGTACAAAGAGACCGGCGGAGGTTTGATGACTGACTGGGGAGCACACATGATAGACATCGCCCAATGGGGTTTGAGCATGGATCGAAACGGTCCGGTTGAGGTTATTCCTGCTAGCGGCGATAAGCCATTGACCTATCGCTATGCAGATGGAGTTGAGATGTTGATCACAACTTTCGACGAAGGAAGACAAGGGGTGAAATTCATCGGAGAAAAGGGCTGGATCAAAGTGTCAAGAGGCCAATATGAAACTTCAATTCCAGAACTCGGACTGGAAAAAAAGCCGGAAAACTTTTCTTTTACCCAGCATTACCCGGATTTCATCGAATCAATCAGAAGAAGAAAAGATCCGATTGTTCCGGTAGAAATAGGCCATAGTACCTGCACCATTTGTACGATTGGAAATATCGCTCACGAACTCGGACGTCCTTTGAAATGGGATCCGATCGCTCAGGTTTTTCCAGGAGATGCCGCTGCGAATGCCAAGCTGCATTATGAATACAAGAATGGATACACTTTGTAAGGGCTATTATTCTATTAATTTATAGCCAATTAGAATTAAGAAATATTTAAAAAAAGAAGTTATCCACATAAATTTTGTGTGGATAACTTCTCTTAATTAGAAAGGAGTTTAGCTTGTTAACCTAAATTATAACCTATGAAACCCGTCTTTAAACTACCAATTGGTCTTTCCCTCGCCTTCGGAATTTGTCTGGTTTTCTCGGAATGTTCTCCGGGTCAGAAAGACGAAACCAAAACTTCAGAAATTTCGGAAACCAAATTCACCGCAAATCCGGTAGCTTTAACGGAACAGCCAGTCGGTAAGCTAAATATTGGGGATCAGGCTCCGCCATTCAATCTTCCGGATGTTGACGGTAATTTTCACACCCTGGAGGATTACGCTGATTCTGAAGTTTTTGTGATCAATTTCACGTGCAATCACTGTCCCACTGCACAGGCATACGAAGATAGATTTATAAAACTGGTGGATGAGTACAACGGCAAAAAAGTAGCATTTGTGGCAATTTCCTCTAACAGCCCGATCGGTATTTTGCCCGAAGAATTGGGATACACTGATTTGAGCGATACCTACGACGAAATGAAAACCAGGTCTGTGGATAAGTCTTACAACTTCCCTTATCTGTATGACGGGGATACGCATGAATTTTCACTTGCTTATGGCCCAACTGCAACTCCTCATGTTTTTGTTTTTGACAAAAGTAGGAAATTGATCTACTCAGGCAGAATAGATGCTTCCGAAAAACCGGGAACTGCAAATGCTGAAGACTTGAAAAAAGCCATTGAAGCCGGACTAAAAGGTGAGGCTCTTCCGGCAGAGGAAGCTCAAACTCCGGCTTTCGGTTGCTCTATGAAATGGGCCTGGAAGAATGAATACACCATAAAAACCAATAAAGAGTGGGCCGCTAAAGAAGTGACCCTTGAGAAATTATCCCCGGACGGATTGGCAGACTTATTGAAAAACAATTCCGACGAGTTGCTTTTGGTGAATTTTTGGGCGACCTGGTGTGGGCCTTGCATCATTGAGTATCCTGAGTTTATTACAATCGAGCGAATGTACGGAGCGAGGGATTTCCGCTTTGTGTCGATTAGCATGGACAGTCCGGATCAGCTGGAAAAAGCCCTCAAATTCTTGAAAAGTAAAGAATCCGCTGTTCCCAATTACCTCATGGACACTAACGACAAGTATGAAGTAATCAACGTCGTGGGCAAAGAATGGGATGGAAGCTTACCAATTACTCTTTTGATTGAGCCAGGGGGAAAAATCGCATATCGCGTTCCGGGAACAATCGAGCCATTGGCCTTAAGAAAAGCAATCGTAGACCATCCGATGATTGGCAGATATTATTGATTCCGGGATTTGATGTAGGATTTATAATTTGATCAATTTAAATTGTATCAAATCTAATATTCTACATGGCTGACTATAATTTCTCCGCCCTTCAACTTTCGCTATCCCTTTATTCTGCATCAAGGCTGCTTATTCAGCAGTTTCAAATCCGGTTGAATGAACTACATCTGACCTATCCCCAGTATTTAGTGTTGTCGATTCTTTGGGAAGAGGATGGACTCTTGGTGAATAAGATCGGGCAAAAGCTGCATCTGGATTCAGGCACATTGACTCCCTTATTGAAAAAGCTGGAAGGGATGAATTATGTGAAAAGAAATCGGAACGAGGCAGATGAACGAACGGTTTCTATTCAACTTACCTATCCAGGAAAATCTCTTCAATCCAAAACAGCCGAACTTCTAAAGCCTCTTGAAGCAGCTTTTTCAGTGATTGAAAACCCGGAGTTATCCACATTAAACCATTACCTCAAAAGCTTGTTAGGAAACATGGAATCTTTTAAAAACAAAAATTGATGGAAAAATTAATTGTGGATTACACTGCGTCAGCGGTTAATACAGGAGGCAGAAGAGGTCACGTAAAAACCGATGACGGACTAATCGATTTGGATGTGGCAATGCCAAAAGAAATTGGTGGCGAAGGCGGTAAAACAAATCCCGAGCAACTTTTTGCAGCGGGTTACGCGGCCTGTTTTGGTGGTGCTTTGGCTTCGGCCGCAGGAAAGACCAGCTTGAGAGATTCTGAGATAAAAGTAAATGCGCACTTGGGTCATTACGGGCCAAGCAGTTTTGGCATTGCTGTCGATATTTTTGTGAAAATCCCTCACGCAGAATCTCTTGAAGCTGCTCAAAAAATAGTAGATGCAGCACATGAATCTTGTCCTTATTCAAAAGCAACTCGAGGAAATATTGAAGTCAATGTGAAGGCAGTTTAATACCAAGTGCCGGCGCATGCTAAACACGTGCGCCATTTTTTACTCCTTATCCCAAAAATTGATGAATGACATTTTTTATTCTTCAATTTTAAATTCATCATTTTAGAATAATAACCCCTTTTCCCAGCATTTTTCTTTCCAATAAAGCTGTCAGGGCCTCCGGAGATTCTTCCAGCGTATACCGTTTGCTAATGTGTTGCTTAATTTTTCCCTCATGAATCCATTTGACCAATTGGTGGATATTTTGAAAACTGGTCTTCGGTTCCAGTTTCGAAAACTGACCCCAGAAAACGCCCACGATCGAACAACCTTTCAGCAATGGCAAGTTCATCGGGATTTGAGGAATCTCTCCGTTGGCAAAGCCGACTATCAAATACCGTCCTTTCCAGGCTATTCCTCTTAGAGCTGATTCCGTATATTTTCCGCCAACAGGATCATAAATTACGTCGACTCCTTTTCCGCCGGTCAGTACTTTAATTCTTGTTTTCAGGTCTTCAGTTTCATAATTGATAACTTCCGAAGCTCCTTTTTCCTTGCATAAAACAAGCTTTTCTTCACTCGATGCAGCAGCTATCACGGTAGCTCCCATCAATTTTCCCAACTCAACTGCAGCCAAACCAACTCCGCCGGCTGCACCCAAAACCAACAAAGTTTCCCCCGGTTGCAAATTTGCCCGGTCTTTCAGCGCATGGTAGGATGTTCCGTACGTGTAAAGGGTTGTTGCAGCGACGGTTGCCGACAAACCCGGAGGCATTGCAAAAACCCGGTCAGCATCTACAGCAACTTTCTCCGCAAATCCTCCCCAACCGCAAAGCGCAAGGACCGGATCCCCAATTTTGAATTTTTCCACATTTTCACCAATTCCGATAATTTTTCCTGCTACTTCTCCTCCCGGCGAAAATGGGAGTTCGGGCTTGAACTGATATTTATTCTGAATAAGCAGGACGTCCGGAAAATTGACCCCGCATGCCTCCACCTCGATCAGAACCTGACCTGAAGAAGGCTGAGGATCGGGAACCTCACCAACTTCCAGCGTTTCCGGCAATCCAAAATGGGAACAAATAAGAGCATTCATAGGTTAGGATTTTGAGTTTAGGCACCAAGAAAAGTGTCAATCAAAATAGGCAAATCCTTCTGAAAAGGATAATTTTGAGGCCTTTACTAAATAAAATCACCCAACTATGTCAGTAGCCGCTTTTATCCAATCAAATAAAGATCGATTTCTGAACGAATTACTGGATTTACTTCGAATTCCATCCGTCAGCGCTGATCCAAAATTCAAAAGCGATGTTTTTGCTGCGGCCAATTTTGTAAAGGAAAGTCTGGAAAAG
>VFKK01000281.1 GCA_009885605.1 Cyclobacteriaceae bacterium
CCATTTTCGGTAAAGGCCGAATTAATCCAAGGTTGACTGTTTGAATATCCAAAAGGGCTTCCTCCTTGCAGGTTTAGCGTAAAAGACAAAAGTCCATGAGACTTCCAAATCCTCATATTCTCTATAAACTCGTCTGTATTTCGATCAGCCTCCCACTTTTTAGTGTCCGGGTATTCCCAGTTTTTCAAGGTCTCCGGGTTTAAGTCATCGAAAATACCCTGCACCATTCTGGAATTCATCAATAATCCCTCAATGGGATGTCCATTCCAATTTCTACCAGAATATGTCAATTCACCATTGATGTAGAATTTATCCTTAGCAATGCTGACAGCTGTCTTACGCGGAGTTTGGGAAAAAGCTGGAATTACAGAAAAAAGAAACCCATAAAATAAGAGGTAGGAAAGCTTGAGTTTCATAAATGCCAGGTTTTGAGTCAAAATTTTCTTCCCAATTTCAAGTTTATTTTGGAAACCAGCCTCTTAGCCACTGTTTATTTTTGTCCACAAAATCAATATTACCTCCAAATTACCGTGGTAACATATTCTTAAAACAACCTTAACGTTCCATTTGACTGTTCCGAAATTTGATTCCCTAATTTTGATTGATACAGCAATTACTTTTTAACTCCTTGCATTTATTTTTTGCCCCGACTAACCTCGGGGCATTTTGCAAAGGGGCTTCAAAATTACTTTTGCTGATTTGCATCGTTCCAGTACCTTAGAATGGAAATTTGAATCTGATGGAAATCACCACGCAAAACGCCCAAATCTTAACTTTTGACAGAAAAAATTATTCGGACGAATCGCTTCTGGCGCTTTACGAATCGCTGATCATGCCTCGTCGGATTGAGGAGAAAATGCTCATACTGCTTCGTCAGGGAAGAATCTCAAAATGGTTCAGCGGTTGGGGACAAGAGGCGATATCCATCGGCGCTGTTAATGCCCTTCATTCGGATGAATTCATTCTTCCTATGCATCGGAATTTGGGAATTTTCACCGGAAGGAATATGCCGCTTGATCGCTTATTTGCTCAATTTCAAGGAAAAAAATCAGGCTTCACCAAAGGCCGAGATCGCTCCTTCCACTTCGGAAGCATTGAGCATCATGTCGTGGGGATGATTTCTCACTTGGGTCCACAACTGGCAATCGCCGACGGAATAGGTTTGGCGGATAAACTTTCGCAGGAAAAGAAAGTCACGTTGGTTTTCTCCGGTGACGGGGCAAGTTCGGAAGGAGATTTTCACGAAGGGCTGAACGTGGCTGCAGTCTGGAAATTGCCGGTGATTTTTGTGATTGAGCATAACGGTTACGGACTTTCCACCCCAAGCGAGGAGCAGTTTGCATTCAAATACTTCACCGAAAAAGGTCCGGGCTATGGAATGGAAACCCTCCGAATCCAAGGGAATAATGTGCTGGAGGTTTACGATTCGATCTTGCGCCTGGCGGAAGACATCCGGCAAAACCCAAGACCCGTGCTGGTGGAAGCTATTACCTTTCGAATGCGCGGTCATGAGGAAGCCTCCGGCACCAAGTATGTTCCGAAGCATTTGATGGAGGAATGGGCCAAGCTCGACCCGGTTGATACTTACGAAGCTTACTTGGAATCCATCGGTGTGCTCGACGAAAAGACAAAGGAAAAGCTGAACAAGAAGGTCAAAAAAGCAATCAACGATGGATTAGATATTGCTTTTGCAGAAGAAGAAATAAAGCCAAGTCTGGAAGAAGAATTGGCGGACTTGTATTTCCCATTTGAGCAAAAACTGTTTTCTCCTGCGGAAAGCAGTCCAAAATCTGAGAAGCGATTTGTGGATGCGATCAGCGATGCCCTTCGCCAATCGATGGAAAAGTACCCGAATCTTATTCTGATGGGTCAGGATATCGGTGAATACGGAGGCGTATTTAAAATCACAGATGGATTCAAAAATCAGTTTGGAGCTGATCGGGTAAGAAACACGCCACTCTGCGAAAGCGCCATTATCGGAGTTGGACTTGGCCTGTCAATCCGAGGCTACAAAGCTATGGTTGAGATGCAATTTGCCGATTTCGTCAGTGTGGGCTTTAATCAGATCGTGAACAACCTTGCCAAAATCCATTATCGCTGGGCGCAAAATGCCGACGTAGTGGTCCGAATGCCAACCGGTGCAGGTATGGCGGCGGGACCTTTTCACTCTCAATCAAATGAAGCCTGGTTTTTTCACACACCCGGACTGAAAATCGTCTACCCTTCCAACCCGTACGATGCCAAAGGTTTGCTGAATGCAGCCTTGGAAGATCCGAATCCTTATCTCTATTTTGAGCATAAAGGGCTTTATCGCTCGATCAGCGCTGAGATTCCGGATGAATATTACACGGTTGAGATTGGGAAAGCGTCACTTGTAAATGAAGGCGAGCAACTCTCCATCATCACCTACGGAATGGGTGTGCACTGGGCGCAGAAAGCCGTCAAAGAAATGGGGATTTCAGCAGATATTCTGGATCTGCGAACGCTGCTGCCATGGGATCAGGAAGCTGTAAAAGCAACAGTTAAGAAGACCGGAAAAGTGATTTTCCTCCATGAAGACACCCTGACAGGAGGTATCGGTGCAGAGATTTGCGCCTGGATTTCGGAGCATTGCTTCACTTTGCTAGATGCTCCGGTGATGCGTGAAGGAAGTCTGGATACGCCCGTTCCTTTTGCACCTCCATTGGAAAAGCAGTTCCTGCCGGTGGATAGATTCAAAACAAAACTGAAGGAATTGCTGGCTTATTAATTTCCTTACTGCTTTATCATGTTTACCCGATTTCACTCCAGAAGCCGAATAAGACAAGGCTTGCGGTTCTAGAAATCATCTGTCGACTGTGGACTGTCGACTTCTTTAAATCTGTGATCTCAGCAACTCCAAAAACTTCCGATCCAGCTTTTCACCGTACCAATCTTCATAATCCACATCCTTTCTGCCCGAATTCATAACTCCGAAAGCACCGGAGAATTCCCAGATCCCAAAACCAATCCCATTCTCTTTCAATACAGTCAGCACGTCGCCAAACCAGCTGAGAAAAACATCATGTGGCGTTTCATTGTAGCAACCGCATTCTCCACAATGCACCCCAACTCCTTGATCTACCAACGCCTTCCAGGGAGCATAATATTCCCGAATATTATCAATTCCCAACACTTTTTCCCCCTGCCTCAAGGGCCAATCTACAGCCGGGACGCTTTCTGGATCCTTATAAACCCAGCTTGCTTTATAGTGTGAAATAGGAAATGGATGATAGCCTCGGCAACTTTGCGAAATCTCCAAATCTGCAAATTCTGGCAAGGCAGTTCCTCCTCCTCCATTCCCATCGGCAATAACCAGTCTTGATTTTTTGACAGATCTGATTGTATCCAAAGCCGCTTTGGCTACGCGATGATAATCTGCAATATCCACCGGACCACCGGGGCTATGTTGATCATTTGGATCGGCTCGCTGAAAAGGCTCATTTACCAGATCAAAGCTTAATTTCTGCCTGGAAATCCCTTTGTACCGATTAGCCCACATTTCCCAATGTGCGCAAAAAGCATCCTGAGCTTCTTGATCCTTCCAAAGATTATAAGGCTCTACAAAACCCGCATTGATACAGAAACCGGGGGCACGATGGAGATTCAAACTCACATGCAAACCTTTGGAAATGCATCTCTCCACAAGCTCATCCACTTTCTCCAATCGATTTTCATCAAAATTCAACACCTCATCCCGACGAATCGGTCGGCTGCGATCGATGTTCAGATAGGTTGGATAGGAAATTGGAATTCGCGCAAAATCAAATCCCCAATCAGCAATCCATTGGATATATTCCGGCTTCGTGGGCCTGCCGCCAGTTGGATCATCAGAGAAAAAATCTAGTAAATTAAAGCCTTTCCAGGCGGGCAACTTGTTTTTTGATTTGGCAACTTCCGCAAAAGCCTGAAGCGAAGTACTTCCGGCAATACTTAGTCCTGTGCCGATCAGGGCTGATTTTTTGAGAAAATCTCTTCGGGAATCTAGGTTACTCATGGGTTATTATAAGTTTTAAAAGCATAAGATAAAAAAGTCTTTTAAATGAGGAATTTAATTCTGGGATAAATCTGCACGTTAAATGGGTTTTTGAGAATCAACTGAAATCACCTTTACCCACAGGGTATACTATAGGAGTAACTTTCCTTCTGATTTTTTTCACTTTCGCTAAAATCTTGCATCCAATTGGATTAGCTTAAGACCAAATTTCTGATGGATAGTCACCAGCCCTAAAACCCAACTGAATTCACATTTAATATCATACCACTTAAGACCATGACCAAAAAACGAATATTCTTCACCGGCGGATCAGGAAAAGCAGGAAAGCATGTGATCCCTTACCTGCTCGGGAAAGGACATCGTGTGATGAATGTGGACCTGACACCTTTGAATTATCCGGGAGTGGATAATCTGCAAGCGGATATCACAGACTCCGGACAAATGTTTAATGCCATGAGTTCGTATGCCGGGTTTGATGAAATGGAACCGGGTACCGGAGTACCAAAATTTGATGCGGTCGTACATTTTGCTGCCGTACCCAGGATCTTGCTCAAACCTGACAATGAAACATTTCGGGTAAACACCATCGGTACCTACAATGTGATAGAAGCGGCTGTCAAGCTTGGAATCAAAAAAATTATCATTGCTTCCTCCGAGACCACTTATGGAATCTGTTTTTCCGATGGCCAAACCGATCCCAACTCGCTTCCATTGGAGGAGGATTATGATGTCGATCCAATGGACAGCTATGGATTATCGAAAGTGGTAAATGAGAAAACAGCCCGCAGTTTTCAGCGACGGTCAGGGGTTGATATTTATGCCCTGCGAATCGGAAATGTGATCGAGCCTCACGAATACGCCGAACTGTTTCCGCATTATTTCAAACATCCTGAAGTTCGCCGCAGGAATGCCTTCTGTTACATCGATGCACGTGACTTGGGTCAGATCGTGGATTTATGCTTGCAAAAAGATGATCTGGGTTTTCAGATTTTCAATGCAGGAAATGATCACAACGGTGCAATTATCCCAAGCAAGGAATTAGCTGAACAGTTTTTCCCCGGTGTGCCAATTACCCGTGAATTGGAGGAACATGAAGCCTTGTTTTCAAATCGCAAAATCCGTGAAGTCCTTGGTTTTAAAGAAGAGCATAACTGGCGGAAATATGTGAAAGGGGAATAGTTGCCGGTTTGGCAAGCCTGTCAATTTTTACTCAACTTTCCTTGCTGTGTGAAGAATTGACGTTTACAAG
>VFKK01000327.1 GCA_009885605.1 Cyclobacteriaceae bacterium
AATTAAAAACCAAAACACTCCCGAATTTCGTGCAGTTGGAAGATATCTCGATGGGAATGAGCGGAGATTATCTGATCGCACAGGAGGAAGGAAGTACCATGGTCAGGATTGGTTCGGCGATTTTTGGAAAGAGAAATATGGGATGAAAGATGACCGATTATCGATGTAGGCAGTTGGGACGTGGAAGAATTAAAATAAATGTTTAAATAATTATTAAAGTAACTCCCCTTTTTTTCAAAGGGGGCAAAGGGGATTTAAAAAAAATGACTGGAAAGCAAATCATACAATCAGCAGCAATTTTCGGAGCATTGGCCGTCGGAATCGGAGCATTTGGTGCGCATGGATTAAAGGCTATTTTGGAGGAAGCCGGAAGAATCGAAACGTTCGAAACGGCCGTCAAATATCACTTCTACCATTCTCTGGGATTATTTCTGGTCGGGATTCTGGCTTTGGTCAAGCCGGAGTGGAAAGGTTACAGCTTTGCAGCGATAAGCATGATTGTGGGAATTCTTATCTTCTCGGGTTCCTTGTACTTCCTTTCCCTGACCGGAATCACATGGCTGGGAGCGATCACTCCTCTGGGTGGTGTGGCATTTATTTTAGGTTGGTTGAGGATCTTTTGGACAGCAGCAAAAAACTAATTCCGAATGCGTAAAGTTTTTCTCCTATTCTCTTTTCTTCTTTTTTCTTATTCTTTATCGGCCCAAATCTCCCGGGAACAATACATTAAGCTAGAATCTGCGCTCGGAGAAACCAGTTTCTTTAGCGGTCATTTGACGGGGTTTGTGTTGTATGATTTGGATTCGCAGCTGGTGATGTTCGAAAAAAACAGCCAAATCAACTTCGTTCCGGCTTCGACTACCAAGCTTTTTACCCTCTTTGCCAGCATTGCTGTGTTGGGAGACAGCACTCAAACGCTGCGGTATGTGACCGAAGGGAAAACCATCAAAATATGGGGAAGTGGTGATCCAAGCTGGAAATACAAAGAATTATTCCAACCTGATTTTCAAACATTCTTGGCTCCTTATGACGAGGTGATTTTCTCGGATTCAAATGTAAAATCTTCTCCTTTTGGTTTTGGCTGGCAATGGGATGATTATTATTACGACTATTCAGCGGAACGAACTTCACTCCCGATTTACGGGAATTTAGTTCAGGTGAAAAATGTCGGAAATCGTCCTCAGGTATTTCCCGAATTATTCCAAAATTCAATTCAGACTACTTACCAACCAATCAAGGAACTCGAGCGGGACTTTCATTCAAACTCATTTTACTACAATCCAGAGACTTTTTTGGGAAGAGAAGATCATATTCCCTTCCTGACTTCTCCGGAACTTTTCGTGCAACTAGCATCGAATGCTACAGGTAAAAAATGGATTTATCGTCCCGACAGCTTGCCGGAAATTCATCAGGAATGGAGAGCTGCGCCACTGTTTCCAATCCTGAAGGAAGCGATGCTGGAGAGCGACAATTTTCTGGCGGAGCAACTGCTTTTTATGGTTTCTGACAAACTTTTCAAAGAAATCGACACAGAGCGAGCAGTTGATTACATCTTGAAAACTTACCTCAACGACTTGCCGGACAAACCTAAATGGGTGGACGGAAGCGGACTCAGCCGCCATAATTTGTTTACCCCCAGGTCGATGGTCGCGCTTTTCGAAAAGCTCTATCGGTTGGTTCCCGATCAGGAATTATTCGAACTTCTTCCGACAGGAGGAAAAACAGGAACTCTTAAAAACAGCTATCAGGCAGTTCAGCCATACGTTTTTGCAAAAACAGGAACCATGAGCAATAACCATAGCCTGGTGGGATTGATCAAAACCAAAAGCGGAAAACTTTATTGCTTTGCTTTCATGAATTCCAATTATCCTTATTCCGCCTCAGCCGTCCGCAGGGAAATGGAAAAAGTGATGGTGATGGTTAGGGATATGTTGTGAGACGCGGGATGACGGATTATGGGTGTGATGTCATATCGAACAAAGAGAGATATCTCATTCTTGGGAAAACGATTTATTCGGAAGTTGGAGGTTTGGAAGTTGGAGGTTAAAACGCATGATGGATCAATTGAAAAAATTACTCCTAGGTTCAAATAATTAAATCCAGCCTTCCAATTGGAAAGATTATTCTTTGATCACCTTCGGAAAAAAGGAATTATTTTCACCTCAAATCCATGCAATATGCAAAAACGAACTTTCCTCAAATCTTTGGGCCTTTTAGCGGGTTCAATCCCATTTGTTTCTTTGGATGCAGCCGCAAAAAATTCCGCTCCCACTACCCTTTTGCCGAAAGCAATCCAGAAAGGAGACACGGTTGGACTGATCAGCCCATCATCTGCGACGGCAGATCGGATGCAATTTACGTATGCAAAAGAGGCCTTAATAGCCTTGGGGTTTCGTGTGAAGCTCGGAGTAAATCTGGATAATCGATACGGACATTTGGCCGGAACCGATCTGGAAAGGGCCAAAGATCTAAATCAAATGTTTGCTGATTCGGAAGTCAAAGCCGTAATCTGTATCCGGGGAGGATCCGGAGCTTCCCGGATTTTGCCTTTACTTGATTATGCGATGATCGCCAAAAACCCAAAACCGATTCTGGGATATTCTGACATCACAGCCCTTCATTGTGCGATTTATTCGCAGACTGGTATGGTTTGTTTTCATGGACCCAATGGTTCTGGAAGCTGGAACAGCTTCAATGTAAGGCAGTTTGAGCAAATGTTTTTTGCGAGAGAAATGATGACATTCAAAAACGAACAGCCCAAAGGAGATGATCTGGTGGTGAAAGCAAATCGCATTCAAACCCTGAGAGCGGGAAAAGTTGAAGGAAAGATTTTGGGAGGGAATTTAACTGTGCTGGCAGCTTTATCCGGAACTTCCTATTATCCTGATTTTCAGGATTCTATTTTGTTCATCGAAGACATTGGGGAAGACCCTTATCGCATCGATCGAATGATGAGCACGCTCATGCTGAATGGCACTTTGAGTAAGATCAAAGGCTTTATTTTCGGCCAATGCTCGGATTGTGTTCCCGGCGGAGGATACGGTTCTCTCAGTGTAGATCAGGTGATAGACGATTATATTCTTCCACTTGGAATACCGGCTTACACCGGTGCTATGATCGGCCATTTACCCAAGCAATTCATCGTTCCGGTAGGAGCTAAAGTTCAAATGGACTCATCCGCCGGTACTTTCACTCTATTGGAGTCGGTATTTTCATCTTAAAGATTATCAACACAGAAATTCAGCGCTATAAATACCAACCATCTTACCGATCACAGAAACAAACCCAACTATGCAATTAACCAATTACCTCATTTTGGGTCTTAGCCTAATCCTCATCCATACAGCAGAAGTGTCAAATCCATCAACCTTACCCTCTCAAGAAATGAGCGATAGAAAACTTACTTATCTGGCACTCGGTGATAGCTACACCATCGGAGAGGGAGTTGATGAATCCGATCGCTATCCCAATCAACTGGTAAAAAGACTGAGCAAGGAGACATTTTTCAATTGGAAAGACCCGAAAATCATCGCAAAAACCGGCTGGACAGTCGATGAACTGAATGAAGGAATCAACAATACAGACCTGAGTGATCAACCTTTCGATTTGGTCACCTTATTGATTGGAGTGAATAATCAATATCGCGGAAGGCCTGTAAATGTGTACAAAACCGAATTTGAAGCGATGCTAAAAAGGGCTATTGGCTTTGCAGGAGA
>VFKK01000273.1 GCA_009885605.1 Cyclobacteriaceae bacterium
ACCTGCTTCTGTCCACTTAGTACCATCGGCGGAAACTGAGACGGTATAACTAATCGGAAACTGCTCTTCTCCGGAATCAAACTGGATTTCCGCCAGGTTTTGCTCTTTTGGAAGCTCTACCTGAAACCACATCCCGGTTTCCTGAGGAGTTTCAGTTTTCCATCCTTTAAAGCCAAAGGCATAGGAAGGATCTTTGGTAGAGCCTACTCCCTGCAGAGCCGTGCTGCTGGCCTTGACTTTCCAGGTATCCTGAGGGAAAAGAGCTTTCGGTATTTCCGCGATCAATTCATCATAGTTGAAGTTCGATTTTCTCGATTCGGTTTCTTTACGGATTTGGGCAACAAATCCCTCCTCTACAAAACTTCCTTTGTTGCCAAATTCATTGCGGATATAAGAAACAATCGATGCAATCCACTCGTCATTGTTGGTATTCATTGCGATCATAACTCCCTCATATTCTTTACCTTCTATTGAGCCTGTTAAACCATGAAGCAAGGTTTTCACAGCATATTCGGGATGGCCTAGAATGCGGGGTGAACCTGAGAATGCCGGCGCTAAAAGTTCTCCTCCTCCGGTGGGTGTTCCCAGTCCTTTTACTCCATGACAGGTAGAGCAATAGCTGTCAAATATTGTCTTGCCCTTGGCAAAAAGCACT
Source organism: Cyclobacteriaceae bacterium (assembly GCA_009885605.1). Classification (GTDB taxonomy): domain Bacteria; phylum Bacteroidota; class Bacteroidia; order Cytophagales; family Cyclobacteriaceae; genus Algoriphagus. Next base: position 656 of record VFKK01000273.1, read on the forward strand.
TGCTCTGCGGGAGAGTATTGGGTGGATGCTAATTTTTTCGCTTCCTCCATTTTTTCCAAAATCTGGCTTGCTACCAATTGGACTCCTTTTGTCTTGTTGGTCTCAAGGCTGGACTGAAGAAGCTTTTCTGATTCATCTACCTTCAGAATATAGGCACTTTGCAAAGCCTGGATTGCTACACCCGGTTCAGGATCATTTGCCAGTTCCCCGTAATCTTCTGCCAATCCTTTTTCTCCATATTTATAAAGAGTCTCGCTTGCTCTCAGGGCTTGAATCCGGATTGCAGGACTGGAGTCTTTCATCAATTTTCTGACGATCTCAACTTTCAAAGCTCCCAAACCTTCCAAAGTCCATAGGGCATGAATTCTTGCCAATTCGTTGGTTGAGTTATTTATCATCTTTTCCAACTCCTTGGATACGGATTTATCCTGCCTTAAAATGATATTTTGTTGGGCCTGATCTCTCCACCAGCCATTTGGGTTTTCGAGATGGCGGACCAATTCACCAGTTGTCTCATCATACATCCTTGGTTTTTCCGTATTTCGGGGCATTCCTTCATAGGTCACTCTCCAGATTCTGCCGTTTCCGACGATATCATCCATTTGATATTGCTGGATTTTGGTCCGCAAATAGCTGCCCTCCTGCGTCCAATTTCCCTCTTGAATAATCCCTCGATACATATCCACGATATAAATGGTGCCGTCTGGTGCAGTGGCAATGTCAACCGGTCTGAAGAGTGGATCTGTGGACTGGATAAACTCAGACTCTGAATCATTGTATTCGTTTTGAATATAGGTCAGGCCTTCTTCTTTTTCTGATTTCACTTGTCGGATTATCCGACCCACAGGTTCGCCGTAAAAATACTGGCCGATTAATTCTTTTGGAAGGCGATCCCCTCGGAACACATCATTTCCTGCTGCTCCGGTCACATTGTTAAGTGAACCATCAGGCTTGGTCTCTTTCATCCCGGGCTCAAAATCAGCCAGTTTCACTAAGCTGTATGGCACCCGAAACCCTTCCTGAAATTGACCTTCGACCTTGAAATTGCCATAAACGATAGGAAATTGAAAATTCTGAGGAACTCCGCCTGCACCATCCTGAAACCAAA
>VFKK01000093.1 GCA_009885605.1 Cyclobacteriaceae bacterium
TCGGTGAGAAAGTCCCCGAAGTTTGATTGGTTCCTTCAAGAATATCCCAGCGGGACATGCTATTGGTAGAAATAATGATGCTCAATGACTGGGTTTGAGGCGGTTCTATTTCAATCAATAAAAATTGTGTCACCTAAAATAGGTAAAGCTGTCGGATGGGATTTTATTTCCAAATATACAGTTTGCTTCTCCGCCGTGGCGGATCGGAATGAGAGCACGCGCATTCCAGCCGGAGAAGGTGTAAATCAGGAGACTTGGTAGTGGGGAAATTAAATGGATCAGAAATCCATTCTCTTTCGAAGTCCGTTTTGTCTGGGTTGCTCCTGAGTCGGAACGATCGGGTCGTGCATCAGGTGCTGGTCTTGGATACCGTTGGCCGGGATATAAATAATATAATCGTATCCCCGCACTTCTTTGGTGAGATGTCCGCTTTCCAGACAGGCTTGAAGTACGATGTAGGCTTTGTCCCAGTCTTTTTGATTTAGATTGATAATGTCTTCAAATGTATAATGCGGTCTTTGCATGGTGCTAAGTAAGGTGTGACTAGAAGGTGAATAATTGAAAATAGTAATTTTTTTGTTTGCTTTCTTACCAGTTGGTGAATTCTCTTTGGATAAATGGCTGAAAGACCACGCCTCGGCGGGCGGCAGTGACGGTACACCGAAGAAATCAAAAACCTTGCCTTTTCAAACGCTTAAAATTTGAACAAATTTCTACTGGAAGGATTCTGGTTAATTTTTTTTTTTGAATTAATAGCAGTCTGGAAAAGTGGTTTTATGGACGGTATTTTAATTGGATGCCCTGAAGGAAATTTCTTAAAACCTGATCCTTGCAGGGTCGGTATTGCGGTTGACTTGGTTTACGGAAGAATGCACTTAACTCATGCTTGCTGATATGTCTGTCCACTTGTGACAAGATGTTGAGTATATCCTCGTCTTTCAAATTCAAAGCAATTTTCAGTTTTCGGAAAATCATGTTATTGTTCAGAGTTTTCTCCGCAACGGGTTGATCTCCTTCTTTCTTTCCACGGGTATGAATGATCAGTCCATTAAGGAAAATGGCAAGGTCAATGTCATGAAGCCCTTTGTATTCTGCATCATCTTCTCGCTTCAGCCAGTTGCTTACATCTGCCCGGGTGACTGTTTCTCCCCCAAGCCCAAATAGATCGATCATTACATTATCGCTAAAATCGAACGTGTATCGGATGCTGCGAAGGATATCAGTGTTGGTCATGGGGCGGAAGTTGGTTAAGGTTATGGTTTAAAGGTTAAAGTGCCCCTAGTCGAAAGTTCGTAGTCGATAGTATATAGACAAGACAATAGTTCATAGTTAGTGTCTGAAAGTCAAAACCGATGATTGCATGGGGGGAAATAGGGGATACTACAGATAATTATAGTAACTATTTTTGATTTTAATTTTCTTATTCATTCCTGAAAACCTTGATACTGACAACCGCCAACCGACTCCTACTTCAAAGCCTGTTTGACCAACTCTCGTTTTACAAAGACGATCAAGAACCATACAAATATTCCAGTGACCGTACCAATCACAGCTCCCAGAACTACATCAAATGGATAATGAACACCAAGGTAAATACGTGTGTAGGACACAACCACTGCCCAGAGGAATAGCCATTTGAGGTGAGGGAGTTTGTCTTTCATTTTCAAATTCAGAAAAACGGCTACCGCAAATGTGTTGGCAGCGTGCGAAGAGACGAATCCATACAGTCCGCCACATCTGCCATAATTATGGATCACTCCATCCCATCGTTCGTCATGGCAGGGGCGAAGCCGCTCAAAGAAAGGCTTCATCAACCCTGATGTGAGTTGATCTGCAAACAGAATCGTTATAGCCACACCACCAAAGACCCAAAGGCTATATTTAGGATCTACTTTATAAATCTTGTAAATCAAGAAAGCATAAAAGGGGAGCCAGGTGATGGTTTCGGTCAATTGAAATACAATAGGATCGAGCCAATCTGCATGAAATGAATTCAGCCAAAGAAATACAGACTCGTCCAATTGTTTTAATTCTTCCATCATAGGCTGAAATTTAACCAGTCAATTCCTTTTTTCAGATGGTTTAGAGTAAATTCTTCGGCACTTCCTTCTTTGGTTTGATGCATGTATTCCCATTCGGCATGAGGAGGCATGCTCATTAGAATACTCTCAGTTCTGCCATTGGTATCGAGCCCAAATTTGGTGCCTGCATCCCATACCAGGTTAAATTCTACGTAGCGTCCGCGTCTGATATTTTGCCAGGTTTTTTCAGCATCTCCAAATGGAAGCGATGAGTTTTTCTTCATGAAAAAACTATAAACCTGAGGGAAGAGATTGCCGATCGCAAGACTGAAGTTCAGGATTTGGTCAAAATGGGAATTATTTTCCGCACTCAACCGATCGTAGAAGATGCCACCAACACCCCGGGTTTCCTCACGATGCCGAATGAAAAAATAATCATCCGCCAAGGATTTGAATTTGGGATAGTAAGCAGGATCAAATAAATCACATACATCTTTCACTTCCTGATGAAAGTGACGGGCATCATTCACATCCACGTAATGCGGAGTGAGATCAATCCCACCTCCAAACCAATGGGTGCCATTGTCCAGCTCAAAGTATCGGATGTTCATGTGAATGATCGGCACCATAGGGCTTTTGGGATGGATCACGATCGATACACCGGTTGCGAAAAAGTTAGACTTTTCCACCTGAAGTTTTGACTGGATTTTCTCCGGCATCGGCCCGTGAACTGCCGAAAAAGCTACTCCTCCTTTTTCCAGGATTGATCCATTCTCGAAGATTCTTGTCTTTCCTCCACCTCCTTCAGCTCGGTCCCATTTATCTTCTTTGAAAAGACCTTTACCATCCGCCAGCTCCAGTTGACCGCAGATATGATCTTGCAGATCCTGGTAGATCAGGGCTATTTCTTCTTTGCTTTTTCTACTCATTGTCAAACAGGCAATTCATGGTGATCTGATATGAACTCAGTCAACCTGAGATAGGAGGTCAATTTGGGTTCCGATTAATATAGGAGAAGCTTAAACTTGTTGGGGATTGCCCTTTATGGTCTGCAAGATATAAACTTCCCATAGTTGGGCAGGATACTGGCGAAGAAAATCAATTAGAAAGGGTATCCAATTCCAAAGTTCAGTACGGTTTGTCCTTTGTTGCCAAGTGGTTGTTTCCATGAAAGGTTATCCAAAATAAACCGCTTTCCCTCAGGCTGTGCAGGATCTACAGCTTTGGTAGCAAGGTCTAATCTGATGACAAGGAAGTCGAAGTCCATTCTCAATCCGACACCGGTTCCCACCGCAATTTCTTTGTAGAATCGATCATATTGGAAGTCTGCACCAGGTCTTGTAGGGTCGTAGCCAAGACTCCAGGAGTTTCCAAAATCCACAAAGAACGCCATGTTGAAATACCCGAAGAGTTTCCTTCGATACTCCACCATGGACTCCATGATCATCTCTGCTGGGCGCTCATTTTGGTAAGTGAAATTACCTTCTTCATCCACGGTAGGTACCGAACTTCCCGGACCGAGTCGTCTTGCCTGCCACGCCCTGATGCTGTTGCTACCTCCGGCAAAGAAGTATTTCTCGTAAGGTAAAACTCCCGCACTGACTCCGTAAGGTTTGGCAATGCCAAAATTGACCCGATAGGCCAGGGTTTGCTTTTTGTCCAAAGGATGATATCTTCTGTAATCAGCCTGAAATTTGAGCCATTGGAAATTGGCATATTCGATGCCTTCCTCATCGTTGCTTGCTACATCAACAAAGTTCAGACTCGTTCCTCCGCTTTCCCCAAATAGTCGAAGCAGAGAGGCTCTGTTATTTTTGAAATTTCCGTATTGATTGAAATTGATAATGGATTGAACAGAGAAGCTACTGACAAAAGAAGGCAGAAATGACCATATCAGGTTGTTTCCTTGTGACTGAAGGTCTTCCAATATTTGAAGAAAATCTTCTGTTATGTTTGGCGTGCGGATGTAGGCTATATCCAAAGCGTTCACCATAAACTGCATCTTATTGTTTAGGGTTGCCCAGGAATAGCCAAGCTGTGAATTCAGAGAGCTACGGGTGTATTCCGGTCTATTGGTGTAGGAATATCCTATTGAAGTCCGGGTGTTTGGGTTGTATCTGCCATATTTTGCCAGAGTGCCAGGTGCAAATGGTATCAGAAATCGGGGAAAAATGACCGATCCCGATGCTGTCAATTCCCTGCTTTGATAAACGTCTGAATTGGTAGCTGAAGCGACACCTTCCAATCCTGCCCGGAAGTTGAATTCAAGTATTTCACCCGAATGGAAGAAATTACGGTTTCGAAGGGATGAGCTGAAAAATGGCCCTGGTAATTGTTCTGTCACACTCAATCCAACCTGATTGGTGAGCTGATATTTTTGATTTGGTTGGGCTACTACTTTTGCTGTAAGCGAGGTGCCTAATGTATCGAAAGAAATATTCAGGAACCGAAACAGATCAAGATTGTTGAGCTGCTTCTGAGTATCAATGATATCATTTCTATGATAAGGTTTTCCTTCTTCGAAGAAAACCCGCGAGGCAAATAATTTAGCAGAATATCTGTCCCTATAAAAGGAAAAATCGATATCTCGGTATTCCCTTTTGATCTTTTGATCTACAAAATCACTGCTGGGAGGGGTGACCTGGAAGTTGATGGAATCGATTGTGAATATTTTATGTGTTTCTGAAAAGCTTGGTTTGAAAATCACCTGCTCAATGGCTACTTTTTTGGCACTGGTATCCTGGTATACATTGTATTCAATGTAGGAATCAGAGAACATGTAAAACCCATTGTTTTTCAAGAGAACTTCTATCCGACTTCTTTCACGAGAGACATTGTCTTGATTGTAAATCTCCCCGGTCTTAATTTCTGATTCAGAGGAATTGGCTTTGAGCACCCGAATGATTTCTTCGTTGTCGGTTCGGGTATAAAATGAGTCCACCAAATAGGGTTGTTTCTCCTCGATCAGATAGGTGACATAGGCTTTCTCCTTTTTGGTTTCTACCGAAAAACTTGAAGTTGCATCGAAAAAGCCATGGTTGACCAGATAATCCTTAATTTCCTGAGTCGAATTTTTTGTTTTGGTACTGTCGAGAAGGGTGACAGGATTGCCCGTTCTCATGACCAAATTCCCGAATTCCAGTTTTTCTTCTAGACCTTCGATCTGGGTATTCAGTTTGTCTTGCCTTTTTTGGAGTTTTCTATTGCCAGGCAGACTGTCTCTCACCAGTTGCACCTGACTAAGTTCAAGTTGTTTTCTTTCTAGTTTGGCGGCTACTTTGAGACTATCATAAAACCAGGTTCCGACTCGGTAAATGCTGACTCCCAGCGACCTGTTGCTAAACGGGATTCTGGTATTTGGCTCTTGGGATATGTAGGAAGAAAGCACTTCTTCTTCCGAAAGGACGATTCCCTCAATTTGATTATCATACAATACATATTCACCTTCGGGTATATTCTTGGTAATCGAGCAACTTATGAGTGACCCGAGGACATAGATAAAAAGTATATATTTGGTGAATTTCAAAATGCGATAACAGATCCGAATGCTTAGCAAAAATACAGTTAAGTTTATTAAATCCTTACATCAAAAGAAATTCCGAAATGAGGAAAATCAGTTCTTTGTGGAGGGTGAGAAGAGTGTTTTGGAAGTACTTAATTCTGATTTTTTGGTGAAGTTACTCGTGGTAACTAAACCATTCCAGGACCTTCACTTTGAAACCCTTCAGAAATACAAAGGAGAGCTAATTGAAGTCACTCAAAATCTGCTTGAAAGCCTTGGACAGTATCAAAGCAACGATAGTGCCATAGCTGTGGTGGAGATGAAACCCAATTCCTGGTTTGATTTGCCCAAAGGTGAGTTGGCCATAGCGCTCGATGAGGTGAGAGATCCCGGAAATCTGGGTACAATCATCCGAATCGCAGATTGGTATGGCATCAGCCATTTGGTTTTTTCACCTCAGACGGCTGAGTTTTACAATCCAAAAGTGATCCAGGCGAGTATGGGTTCTTTTACCCGGGTCAAGTTCTTCTATGAGGATTTATCTACTGTTTTTGACCGTTGGAAAGTTCCTGTGTACGGAGCTTTTCTGGAAGGTGAAAACCTTCATACGTTCGAAAAACCTATTCCTGGAGTGATTCTCATGGGAAATGAGTCAAAGGGAATCTCTCCTGAACTCGAAAAGAAAGTGACTCAGAAAGTGACTATTCCCGGATTCGGTCAGGCAGAATCTCTGAATGTGGCGATCGCCACGGCCATTCTTTGTGACAATTTCAAAAGGATGATCACTTCATGATTCAACCCATTCTCAAGACTTTAAACAGAGTTGGGATCAACGGATTCTTGTTGGGATTATTCGCAGCTATATTTCTTGCCTACCTTTTTCCTTTCGCAGGGTCTACTGAGTCACCAGTTCCCTGGAAGCCGATCACAGACGTCGGAATTGCGCTGGTTTTTTTCTTTTATGGAGTAAAACTAAATCCGGAACAACTAAAAGCAGGACTCAGCAATTGGAAACTTCACCTCCTGATTCAGCTTTGCACCTTTCTGATTTTTCCATTGGTAGTGTTGATTTTGATGAAATTTACACCCTGGATTGATCCGGATTTCCAACTTGGAATCAGTTATTTATCAACGTTGCCTTCGACAGTGAGTGCTTCAGTGGTAATGGTATCGATAGCTGGTGGAAACCTGCCCGGGGCCATCTTCAATGCAAGCATTTCGAGTTTAATAGGGGTTGTGATAACGCCCATTTGGATGGGCTTCATTTCAGATTCTTCCCAGATTGAAATGGATTTCGCATCAACATTCGGTGAGCTTTCTCTGAAGGTTTTGCTCCCGGTAATTTTGGGGATTTTGATGCACAATTTGCTATATCCTAAAATCGAGCATCATTTACCTAAACTGAAATACCTGGATCAGACAGTGATCATGTTGATTGTTTTCACGTCGTTTGCCCAGTCTTTTTCGCAGGAAATATTCACACCTTACTCGTTAGCTACGTTGTTGAAGGTAGCAGTGACAATGCTTGTTTTATTCTTTTTGATTTGGGGGATAGTCGAAATATTGGCCAGAAGTTTAGGATTCAGCTTAGAAGATCGCATCACTGCTCTATTCTGCGGCTCAAAGAAATCATTGGTTCAGGGTGTTGTGATTGGCAAAATCATCTTTCCGGATCCGGCTCTTTTTGGGTTGGTTTTACTTCCTGTGATGCTGTATCATATTCAACAACTGATTGCTGGAAGTGTAATTGCGGGATATTTTGGGAGGAACAAAAAAGCCTGAGCATCTGCCCAGGCTTCTTTTACATATATTTCCCGGAGAGTTCCTCTACCAATCCCAAGTAAAGCTCTGTCGCTTCTTGTTTACTTTTTCCTTTAAAATTAAGCCAGCTATTGTATTTGGCAGCTGCCTTGAAATCAAAGCCACCTGGGCGTTCGCTTTCGTTGTCACCTTCGGTTGCCTGCTTGTACAAACCGTAAAGTTTCAATAGCTCTTCATTGCTTGGTCTTGAGGTGAATTTATTGGTGATTGCAACAGCTTCCTCTAAAGAATTGGGTTTCATAGTAAACTTGATTTGTTGATTTGAGTTTCCAAATATCTAACCAATATTGAAGATTTCCTTGATTGTGAAACATAAAAAAAGGCCAACCATCTTCCGGTTAGCCAATATTTTTAACTATGAACCAGATTAACGCTTGGTCATGTAAACGTAGTCGCGCTCATTTGCTCCTACATAGATTTGACGAGGACGGCCTATCGGCTCATTATTTTCTCTCATTTCCTTCCATTGAGCAATCCAGCCCGGTAATCTGCCAAGGGCAAACATCACGGTAAACATATCAGTTGGGATACCAAGCGCCCTGTAAA
>VFKK01000176.1 GCA_009885605.1 Cyclobacteriaceae bacterium
CTAAAAGGATTGATCGAAGTAGATTATTGGTAATTAGTCGCCTTTGCCAATTTCATCCCGATATTCTTATGGATCAGGCAAGGATTAAATTATAATTTTCTTGATGGGTTCTGTTGTCACGGATTAGGGCAAAAACTCGGTTTATTAGCTTTGCTCTGACTGCATTTATCACGGTCATTTTGTTCTTTCCTTCGGCAACTTTCCGTTCAAAATACTCCCTGAATTCTCCCTTCATTTTGATCGCAGATAAGGCCGCCATGTGATATAGTTTTTTGAGGTCCAAATTTGCTCTGTGAGATACTTTTCGCCTGGATCGTTGACTTGTTCCTGATTCAAAGGCAAAAGGGGCCACACCCACATGGCAGGCGAATTTCCTTCCCGAGCTGAATTTGGTAAAGGCATTTGTAGCTATCATAGTCTGGATAGCAACTTGATCTCCAATACCGTCAATAGAGGTTAGAATTTGCTTCTGGTTTGTCAGCTGTTCACTGGATTCAATTAGGTCTTTCACTTGCTTCTCGATCTCTTTGATCAACTTGGTCAGGGAATCTACTTGCTTTTTAAGACGTTTGCTTCTGGCTTTATATAACTCCTCATCCATGAATCCTTTAAGATCCTTGACCTGAGTTTTGTACTTTACTCGTTCTTTAATGAACAAGTCACGTTCGCTCGTTAACGACTTGATTGACTCCAGTTTATAGTCCTGTTCCGCTTGGAGATTGGCCTTGTCCTGATGCCTTCTGGCATAATCAGCAATTCGAATGGCATCTACTTTGTCATTTTTATACCGGGTCACCCCTGAGCGTTGCTTGATTTCAGCACCGCTTTCAAACCAAAGTGAGTAGCCCTCTGCCAAACATACTTTGCGCAAGGGATAGCAATAATGACCGGTGTATTCTCCGCAGATCAGGGAATTGGCCAGATCAAAGTTCTTTGAGAGCTTGCTGAAAAACTTCTTGATCGCCAAAGGCTTGTTTTCTATTGTAAAGCTTTCAATCTCGGCGTCCTTGCTCAATACAGCAACGTCCAAGGTTAATTTACTCACATCGATTCCGATAAATAATTCAAATTTCATAGTTTTAGGGATTGGATAATTGAAGTAAAAAGAACCGTTACCTAAGAACCTTAACAGGTTTGTCTGATATCTTATACAGGTCTTGGTTCTTGAAACCTGTCAGTCCCTAATATCGGGTTAGATCTCTTACATCTAAAGCTATCGATGGGTCGCTGACAGGGCTTCAATTATACTCCAAAATCTTCCTTTTTTCAATCAAACAAACCTAAGGTAGCTATCGGGACTGACAACCTCCAAACCAAAAAACAGATCATGCCTTCACAAGGATTTCAAATCCTGAATTATCTGAAGTACGAGATTGCAAATCTCGAACAGCGGGTGGCTACACCAACCAATAAAGGCTGAAGGCCTTGAATTTTAATAGCCATGGGTGAAACCCATGGGTTAAAAAAATAAAAGGTCTTTAACCCCGGCCCGGAAACATGTTAGAAATTGGACAGTGAGCGCCGGGGATGGAGCGGGGTGGCTGGAGAAAGGTGGAAATATGAAATCAGAAGGCTGAAGTCAGAAGGCTGAAATTTGAATGCTGAAGTTTAAAAAGGGGTAGCGGAACCGATCTCGACAGCAATCGGGACCGACCACCGACAACCGGGTAAATCCTTCATTTTAAATTTTCCATTTTAA
>VFKK01000204.1 GCA_009885605.1 Cyclobacteriaceae bacterium
ATTTTCATTGATGAATGAAGAAGTTTGGCAAAAAGGAATCTTAGATTCCCTCGGCCAACAAAATTTTTATTCTAAAAACATTAAAAAATACCAGTGGAAATCAAGAGTCAATGCCTTCGTTGTTAAAGTTTTAGACCCCACACAAGTAGATGCCGCAAGGTCCGAATTAAAAGGGCAAGAACTTAATGAGGCATTAGTGAGCAAATTTGAGATTGATTATAAAACAAACAAGCCGTTGTCATACCAAGCTGAATCAGGATTTGTAGAATTTGCGGATCATCCGGTTTTGTCAAAAGCTGATTTGAAACTTCCCTATCAGGAGATAGAATCAGAAGGAAGAATAATCATCGTACTGATAGGTGAAAAACTCCCTGCAGAGTCCAAAAAATTTGAGGAAACCCGCGGTTTGGTAATCAGAGATTATCAGGACTTTCTGGACAATTCCTTACTTGAAAAGGTAAAAAGCAAATACCCTGTAGTAATTAACGCTCAGGTAAAGGAAGAAGCTTTTATAGCCTTAAATCAACAGTGATAACCAATACAGAAAATCATCAACCGGACTTTACCGGATTGAACAAATAAAAATGAACGTACTAAGCCGACTTTCCTTTACGCTATTTGCCTTCTTGCTAATTTCACCATCATTTGCACAGGAAACTGCAGCAACGGGCCAGGTGATTGACAAAATCATAGGAAAGGTGGATAACAATATTTTGCTCGAATCAGAAGTGCAACAATCTTACATCGAGGCTGTAGCTCAATCCCAACAAGGCATTGATCCTCCTACTCGTTGTCAGGTTTTTGAATCTTTGATGATTAATAAATTGATGGTGGCCAAAGCTGAGATCGACTCATTGACTGTCTCTGATGCAGAAGTAATGCTACAGGTAGAAAACAGATTCAATCAGGTAATGCAGCAATTCGGAGGAGATGAGGCTACTCTTGCTGAAGCTTATGGCAAAACCGGCGATCAATTGAAATCAGAGATAGAAGACGTGATTCGAGAACAAATGATCGTTAAGAAAATGAGGGATAAAATCACCGAAGGTCTGACTGTTTCGCCGGCTGAGGTAAGAGAATTTTACAATAGCATTTCAAAAGATTCCCTTCCGTTCTTTTCTGCAGAAGTTACTGTAGGACAGATTGTCAAAAAGCCTGATGTAGATCCGCGGATTAAGGAAAATATGATTGCCCGGCTGAGGAAGATGAAACAGGATATTTTTGCCGGAAATGCAGATTTCGCCACACTAGCCAAGCAATATTCAGAAGATCCGGGTTCAGGACCTCAGGGTGGGGATCTTGGCTTTTTCCGACGAGGTGAATTAGCTCCTCAATATGAGGCCACCGCTCTTGGACTAAGACAAGGGGAAATCAGTGATCCCGTGGAAACAGACTTTGGTATTCACATGATTCAATTGCTTGAAAATCGTGGGACTACTTTCAATACCCGTCATATCCTCTTGATTCCAAAAGCATCTGAAGAAGATTTGATAATGGCTGAAAAATATCTTGATAGCTTGAAAAGAGAAATTCAGGAAACGAGGCTTGATTTTGCAAAAGCAGCCAAAGACTACTCAGATGACAGGACGACATCAGATAATGGTGGTTTCTTTAAAGATCCTGCTACTAATTCAATCAGATTGACTTTAAGGACTTTGGAAGACCCGGTTTTATATTTCACCCTCGACAGCATGGAAGTGGGATCAATTACCCCACCTATGAGATTTGAAGATCCTCGAGAAGGCTGGAAAGTCAGAATTCTATATTACGAAGCTAAATACCCTGCACATCGCGCCAATCTGCAGGATGATTACGAAAAATTGAAAGCTGCAACTTTGCGGAGAAAAGAGGAAGAACTTTTAGGAAAGTGGTTTGTCACAGCAAAGGAAGATGTCTTCATTGACATCGATCCGGCTTACGACCGCTGCAATGTACTGGCAGGTAAATAAAAGAAGCCCGGGAGTTGATTCCCGGGCTTCTTTTATTTATTCCCAAACAACGTTTTGAAAGCTAGTCCCAACTGCCTTAAACTCTCTTTAAAAAACCCTTTTGATTCCTGAAACTTAGGTTCAAATTCTTCCTTTTTCTCCTGAAACTCTCGCTCCAGCATCTCTTTCCCTTTTCTGAACTCCTCTTCTAAAGTTGTTTTATTGTCTTTGAGATCCTGAATTTTCTTCTCAATCTCCTCCTTTGCTTCCATCCCGGCCTCAGCTCCTTTTTTGACCAATTCTTCGATTTTTTCACCGATTTCCTTTAGTACACTTTCGATATCCTTCGCAGTTGATTTATTTTCTTCCATGTTTAAAAGTCTTTGAATTGTTGATATTCTGGAAGTTAGATACTTTTTATGAAAGCCTGTTTACCGGTTAGAAATTAACTTCGATCAATCGTTATCCACAGGTTCTCCTGCTTGAGTTTGTTTGTCATAAAGCTCCGCATAAACACCTTTTTGATTCATCAGGGATTCATGATTTCCACGCTCTATGATACGCCCATCATGCAAGACGATAATTTGGTCAGCCAGTTTGGCAGAGGACACCCGATGTGAAATAATAATAGATGTCCGGTTTTCCATGATAGTTTTGAGAGCGTTCAGAATGACATTCTCAGTCTTGGTATCTACTGCCGAAAGGCAATCATCCAAAATCAAAATTCTGGGTTCTTTTGCAATAGCTCGAGCAATTGACACTCGCTGCTTTTGTCCTCCTGAAAGAGTGATTCCACGCTCTCCGAGCATCGTTTCGAACCCTTTTGGAAACTCTATTATGTTTTGATAGACATCCGCGTCCTTGGCTGCCTTCTCGATAATCGAGGGGTCCGCTTTATCTATTCCAAAAGCAATGTTGTTGCCAATTGAATCTGAAAACAAGAAAACATCCTGCGGCACATAGCCCATTTGCCTTCTCAAATTCGAAATATCAAATAAGGCAATAGGTTTTCCATCGATTTTAATCATTCCGGAACTAGGGTCATACATCCTCATCAGCAAGTTTGCGATCGTGGATTTTCCCGAACCAGTAGTTCCAATGATTCCAAGAGTTTCACCCTCTTTGATCTCAAAACTGATGTTATCCAAAGCCTGAATCCCTGAGTCTGGATAGATGAAACTCATGTTTTCAACCTGAACACTACCTTTGATATCAGTTTGAAGATTTTCGGTGCTTAAGATATCATTGGTTTCATCCATAAATTCATTGATTCTGGTCTGAGAAGCCGCTGCCCGCTGTATGATGCTTGTCACCCATCCCAATGAAGTGACCGGCCATGCGAGCATGTTGACATACAAAATAAACTCTGCTATCACCCCGTAGCCAATCTCTCCATTGATAACCTGAATCCCGCCTACGTACACGGTAATGATGGTTGATATTCCTACCAATGCCATAATGATGGGAAAGAAAAGTGCATTTACCCGGGTAAGGTGAATTGATTTGAGTTTATAATCTTCGCTTGCATCAGCAAAATTCCTAACACTATCACTTTCTCGTACAAAGGCTTTCAAAACCCGGATTCCGGAGAAAGCTTCTTGGACAAAAGTGCTTAGTTCAGATAGACTTCTTTGAATTTTTTCCGAACGCTCATTAATTAGGTTATTGACATAATAGATACTGAGCGAAAGAACAGGAAGGGGTAAAAGTGAATAAAGGGTCAATTCAAGATTCACCGTAACCATATACCAAATCACAAGAGGAAACAAGATCAAAACATTGAGCCCATACATAATAGCCGGACCCAAATACATTCTCACCCTGCCCACATCTTCCGTAATTCTGGCCATGAGATCTCCGGTACTGTTTTTTCTGTAAAAGCTTAGCGGGAGTCTTTGGTAATGCTCGAATATTTCATTTTTCATATCATACTCGATTTTCCGGGACATGATGATAATGGTCTGCCTGATAAGGAAAAGGAAAAAACCTCTTAAAAGAGCCATCGCAAGGATCAGCATTCCTAACACAAAAACAAATTGAAGAAAAATTTCTTGGGCTGATTCCCCTAATCCACCCTTCGCCAATGGCCTGTAAAGAGAGAAACTCTCTACCACATAATCTATCGCCAATCGAACTAGCTGGGCAGGGATAATTACGAAAATATTTGAGATGACCGTAAATACTATTCCCAAAAGCAACAAGCCCTTGTATTTGTACAAATACTTATTTATTCTCCAAAGTGACTTCACCAAATAAAATCTTTAAAAACGAGGAATTAATTAATGGAAACTAGGAATGATAATCCTTTGAAGGCCAATAAAAGTATTTAATTTTGTATCGGCCTTTTCCAAAAGGCACAGCCCAAATATAACACATTCTAAAAAGCTAAGTTCACATGTTAGAGATTAAAGCTACTGAAACCCTTCAAGAGGGTTCAATATTTGGTCAAATTACCTCCATGGATCACGAACAACTCGTGGTCTGTCATGATCAGGCAACAGGCCTTAAAGCAATCATCGGAATTCATAATACCATTTTGGGACCTGCCCTTGGTGGCACCAGGATGTGGCCTTATGCAAGCGAGAAAGAAGCAATTACAGATGTATTGAGACTTTCCCGTGGCATGTCTTTCAAAAACTCTTTGGCAGGACTAAACCTGGGAGGGGGAAAAGCTGTGATTCTGGGAAATCCAAAATTGAAAAACGAGGCATTTTTAAGGAGGTTCGGAAGATTCATCGAGAGTCTTGGAGGAAGATATGTCACTGCTGAGGATGTGAACATGAATACTGCAGATATGGAGTATATCAGAATGGAAACCAAACACGTAGCCGGCCTTCCTCAGATCAAAGGCGGAAGCGGAGATCCATCACCTGTGACTGCTTTTGGAACATACATGGGAATGAAAGCGGCAGCTAACAAAGCCTTCGGTTCTGATTCTCTTCAAGGAAAGAAAATAGGCGTTCAGGGTGTGGGACAGGTTGGAAAATACCTGATAGAATACCTTATCAAAGAAGGAGCTGAAGTTCTGGTCACTGATATTTTCGAGGACAAATTAAAGCAAGTTGCGAAAGCAACCGGAGCTTTGGCAGTTGATCCAAATTTGATTTACGACCTGCAAATGGATATTTATGCGCCATGTGCATTGGGAGCCACTGTGAATGATGAAACGATTGACAGATTGAAATGTCGCGTAATCGCCGGTGCGGCCAATAACCAATTGAAAGATGAAGAGAAACATGGAAAGATTCTGATGGAAAAAGGAATCATTTATGCCCCGGACTTTCTAATCAATGCGGGTGGGGTAATCAATGTGGGCGCTGAATACTTGGGTGGCTATCACAAAGACATTGTATTCAAACAAACTGAAAAAATTTACGATACCTGTTTGAGTATTCTAAATAAAGCTGAATCGGAAAATATCCCTGCTCAGCAGGCGGCAATTGAAGTTGCAAAAGCCAGAATCGAAGCAATGGGAAGAGTAAAACTTCCATTCTAATTCCTCCTTCACTCAATTCAAAACCACCAAATTCCCTATTTCGGTGGTTTTTTTGTCTTTCATCCAATGGGATTACCCCGTTCAAAATCCCTATATTTGCAATTCTTTCTGACGTTATGCTAAATAGAAGAATACTCAGGGTCAAGGCTTTTCAAAACCTTTATTCCTATGAGCAGTGCAAGGCCTCCAATCACAACCTTGCAAAGGACTTCATTCGGGAGTCCTTTTTACCGGATCTCAATAGTATGGAAGTGCAAGACAAAGCAGCTCTAAGCAGAGACGCAGAAGAAGCATTAATCCTGTTTGAGCAAAATCTTGCTTCCAGAAACGTGCTGACCGCAACTGGTGCAAAGCCAAAAATCAAGCAAATAGTATTGACTGCACTCAATCAATATCACAGTGCAAATGATAAGGATCAGCAGTACATCTTAAAAAATATGGTTGCCTCTGCTGAGAGAATTCCTCAGCTTTACCTTCTTTCTATTGAGTTGTTGCAGGCTTTTGCGAAGCATGTCGAAAGGGAAATCGAGAAAAAGAAAAAAATGAGAGGCGAGGCGCCAATAGCTTTTGCCAATGAACTAAACTTGGCAGAAAATAAGATATTGAAAAATCTCAGAAATTCTGATGCCTATCGTTCTGCCATCATTCGTAATAATGTCCATTTAAATGATATCGAACTCGAAATCAAAGAATGGTTCAGAGATTATATCAAGCCATCTGAGGAGTATCAGGCTTATCTCCAAATCAAGGAGCCAACTATCGACCAAGATTTTGATCTAGCGGATGATTTGTTGAAAAAGATCATATTCAAGAATGAGGTTATTCTGAATTTCTTTTCCGAAAAAGATCTGAACTGGACGGAAAACAAAGCCGTGGTAAGAAGTCTTGCTGCCAAAGTCTTGAAAAATGCGGCTAATCTTACAGAGGAAGAAGACGAGCAACTGCCGGAGATTGCCATGAATTGGGACGAGGATAAGGAGTTTTTTGAAAATATCTTTAACTTCACGATTGCGAATGACGCTGCAAGCAAGGCCCTTATCTCTCAAAAAACTAAAAACTGGGATATTGAAAGACTTGCCTTTACTGACAAAGTGATCATTTCGATGGCACTTGCGGAAATGAAAAACTTCCCAAGCATCCCCATCAAAGTGAGTATTAACGAGTATATCGACATCTCAAAAACATATAGCACCCCTAAAAGCAAGCAATTTGTAAATGGTCTGCTCGATGTAATGGCGAAAGAGTTAACCGAAAACGGAGAAATCCGTAAAAGTGGAAGAGGACTTTTAGACAATAAATAATATAATTATGAGCAAGAGCAGTAATTCACTCATCGCCTTTGTGGTAGGTGCTGGCGTAGGAGCCGCAATGGGAATACTTTTTGCCCCAGATACCGGAGCTAACACTCGAGATAGACTCTCTTTCAAGCTTTCTAAATACAAGAAAGAACTGGAAGAACTTATAGAAGATCTGGTTGAGGGAAAAGAAACTCATTTGAACGAAGCAAAAAATGAAGGCAAAAGGGTCATTTCCGAGGCAAAAAATAAAGCTGAAAATCTTTTGAATGATGTGAACAAATTAATTGATCAAATCAATCAAGGGAACAATTAAACTTCAGAACGGGTTTGCAAAATGAATCCGGACACTAAAATTTGTCTGGTAAGATCTTACAGCCTCAGCAATTCAATAAAGCAACTTAAAACCAATTAACATATATGAAAATCAATGTTTTGAGCGTAGCTGCACTCTCTCTGATGATTGCCTTAGGCACATCATGCAGCCCTAAAAATGATCAGGAAGCAAAAATTCAGGCTCTTGAAGAAAAAATCGCAGCATTGGAGACTCAGGGAACTGCAGTAACTCCGGTAAATGCACAAGCAACTCAACCTGCAGATCCTGCTTCATTGGGTCAATTTACCTTCCCTGAAATGGAATACGATTTCGGTACCATTCCGGAAGGTCAGGTTGTTGAGCACCTGTTCAAATTCACAAACAACGGTCAGGCTCCGCTAGTGATTTCAAACATTACAGCTTCTTGCGGTTGTACAAGCCCTGATTGGACTAAAGCTCCGGTTAAACCAGGTGAAGAAGGATTTGTAAAGGTAGTGTTCAACTCTACTGCAAAATCAGGTTCTCAGTCTCCAACTGTCAGTATCCAGGCTAATACAAATCCAACAGTAACGCGTTTGAGATTGAAAGGTACAGTTACTCCTAAAATCGCGGGAGCAGCAAATCCTGTAGGTCCAATCAAAAAATAAACATGGTCTCTACAATTTTGGCACAAGCCTCTGCAGGCGGAGGAATATTAGGACAGGTTTTTCTTTTTGGATCTATCATCCTGATCATGTATTTCTTCATGATCAGACCTCAACAGAAGAAACAAAAAGACACAAAAAAGTTTATCGAAGAGATTAAGAAAGGTGACGACGTAGTGACTATTGGGGGTCTTCATGGCAAAGTAAGCAGCGTCGAGGGTGACGTTGTATTTCTGGAGCTAGACAGAGGTCTAAAAGTAAAAGTCGAAAAATCAGCCATTTCAGCTGATTTCACAAAAAAAACAACTCCAACCAAATAAGTTGAATTTTGACGGAAACAAAAAAATCCACCAAATGGATTTCTCCTAAAAAACTCTCAGATCTAAAAGTGGTAGTCCTTTGCATCGCAGCGGCTACCACTTTTTGGATTTTAAATGCACTCAATAAAGACGATTACACAACGATAGTGGATTATCCCGTAGAATTTGTATTCGACAGGGATAACTTTATTCCGATAGAAAAACTCCCTGAAACTATCCAAGTTGAAATCAAAGGAAACGGATGGGATTTACTTCAAAAGTATTTCAAATTAAATACCACCCCCTATTCAATACCCCTTAGAAATCCAGCAGAAAGGGGTTACTTATTGACTTCTGATTTAAAAAGACTTTTGGGAGAATTTTTGAATCCGACTCAATTGGTTTCAGTTTTGGACGATTCAATCACCTACAAAATTGATGAAATCCAGATTAGAGACATTCAGCCAGTTCTGGATACTCTCAGTTTCTCGATGGCAAAAAACTATCGAATTGCTGAAGAAGTAAAATTCTCTCCCAATAAGCTTACTATAAAAGGACCAAGCTCTATTCTTAGTGAATTGGCAAAGGGCTATCCGCTTTCTTTAAAGGAATCAAAGATCAATAAAAACATACAAGAAGAAGTAGAGGTAGATATCCCGACCGAATTGAGTGAATTGATCAGTATTGAGGAAAAAACTGTTTCCATCCAATTTCAAGTGGTCGCATTTCTTGAGGGGAATAAACGGCTAAAACTTACGAAAATAAATTTCCCAAGGACTGTTACGCTTGAAGATGAGGAAGTATCAATGATGATGTACTACTTGGTCGATGAGAGAAATGCACCCGAGTTGAAAGACATGGAGTTTGAGGCTGTTTTGGATTATTCAAGAAGAAACCGCGAAGACAGTACAATTACCATACAGGTGAGGCCCATGCCTGATTTTCTGGAGCAAGTTCGGGTGGAACCTCAACTCATCAAATTGAAATATGAGTAAGAAGAGTCCGCTGAAAGTGGGAATTACCGGGGGAATAGGATCAGGTAAATCAGTCGTGGCAAAGATTTTTTCAATTTTGAATATCCCAGTTTATTATGCCGACGATAGAGCTAAATGGCTGATGGTTCATAATGAAGTACTTGCTGAGCAAATTAAGACTGAATTTGGGGCAGATTCTTATTTACCGGACGGTTCGGTGAATCGTACTTTCCTGGCAAATACAGTTTTCGCAGATCCGGAAAAGGTCAAAAAAATCAACTCCCTTGTTCATCCAGCGGTAAACCTTGACTTTTTGAAATGGGCTGACACACAGACAGCTCAATATGTCCTAAAAGAAGCCGCCTTGATTTTTGAAACGGGAGGACAGAAATTTCTCGACTTTGTCATCAACGTGAGTGCCCCCTTGAAAATACGAGTAACAAGAAC
>VFKK01000264.1 GCA_009885605.1 Cyclobacteriaceae bacterium
ATTTTCATTAGTGGTGGTTCGGAAGCAGCAGTGACTGAAGCCGGTATTGGCGGATTCAACGCTATGAAAGCGCTATCCCAACGAAATGACTCTCCTTCAACTGCATCGCGACCTTTTGATAAGGAACGGGATGGTTTTGTTCTTGGAGAAGGTGCAGGTGCTTTGATCCTGGAAGAACTTGAGCATGCTATAGCCCGTGGAGCTAAAATCTATGCTGAGCTAGTTGGCGGTGGCATGACAGCGGATGCTTATCATATCACAGCACCTCATCCGGAAGGATTAGGAGCAAGTAGCGTGATGGAAATAACGTTGGCAGACGCAGGTCTCAAACCTGAAGATATCGATTACATCAACGTACACGGTACTTCAACGCCATTAGGTGATGTGGGTGAAACTAAAGCTATCCAGAAAATTTTCGGAGAGCATGCTTACAAACTTAATATCAGCAGTACAAAGTCAATGACAGGTCACCTTTTGGGTGCAGCCGGTGCAGTGGAAGCAATTGCTTCTATTTTCGCTATCAATCATAGTCTTGTACCTCCCACGATCAATCACTTCACTGATGATGAAGCATTTGATCCGGGGTTAAATTTAACTTTCAACACACCTCAGAAAAGAGATATCAACTATGCGATGAGTAATACCTTTGGATTTGGCGGTCACAACTGTTCTGTCATTTTCAAAAAATATAATTGATCTGGGTTTGAAACTCTTTCAACGACTCGGTATAAATTCGCTTTTCTACAATACGAAGGATAAAAGGCTTGCTAACTCCATCAAAATGATGACAGGTAGCAGGCCTTTTAATTTATCCCTATACAAGCTGGCTCTCACTCCGGCCGGACTTGGAGAAGAAACTTCACGAGGATTCAGGATTTCAAATGAAAGACTGGAGTTCCTTGGCGATGCATTTTTGGGGGCAGTAATTGCAGAGCATTTATTTCAAAAATATCCATACAGAGATGAGGGATTCCTGACTGAAACTCGGTCTAAACTGGTCAATCGAGAAAGTCTCAATGAAACCGGTATCAAAATTGGACTCAGGGATGTACTGGATCAGGAAATCGGCAACCGCAGTTTCACTGGAAACAAATCGCTATATGGTGATATGCTGGAGGCTTTTCTGGGCGCTATGTATCTTGACAAAGGATACAAATTCACGAAGAAATTCATCGTGTCGAGGATTTTGCTTCATGTAGATCTGGACGGGATGATCACTACCACCACCAACTACAAGAGTAAAATCATAGAGTGGTCACAAAAAGAAAACAAACATGTTGAATATAAAGTATTACAAATCAACGGCAATCAACGCTACAAAGAGTTTGTAATCTCATTATTGGTAGATGAAAACGAAGTGTCGCAGGGAAAGGGAGCAACCAAGAAAAAAGCAGAACAGGAAGCTTCCAAAAATGCCTGTGAAATTCTAAAAATTGCCACTTAGCCAGTTATTTTTACGGCCATTCCCCAAATAAAATGTCTTCAATAAAAATCGCAGGAGCAACACTTAACCAAACACCTTTGGACTGGAAGGGAAATTTGGAAAGGATAATAGGCGCGATCCATGAAGCCAAATCCCAACAGGTTGAAATCCTTTGTTTTCCAGAACTCGCCATCACAGGCTATGGAAGTGAAGATTTGTTTTTAAGCTATTGGTATCCTCAAAAAGCGGTAGTCCAACTCGCAAAGCTTCTCCCGCATTGCGAAGGAATAACTGTTGCAATAGGAATTCCGATCAGAATCCAGGAGAAAGTTTATAATACTGTAGCTGTCATTGAAAATTCAAAAGTCATAGGTTTTGCAGCGAAGCAATTCATGGCAATTGACGGTGTTCATTATGAGTTTCGTTGGTTCACTCCTTGGCCGGCAAATGAAGTAACCGAATTCGAATTCGAAGGAGAAAAAATCCCCTTGGGAGACCTTACTTTTCACCATAAAGGCATTCATTATGGATTTGAAATCTGCGAAGATGCCTGGAGAGGTTCTCTAAGACCCGGATACAGACTTTGCAATCGCAAAGTAGATTTGATATTTAACCCAAGTGCAAGTCACTTTGCCATGGGAAAAACGAAGGAGCGAATTGAACTGATTCAGAATAGCTCCAAAATGTTTGAATGCTATTATTGCTACGTCAATCTTCTGGGTAATGAAGCCGGTAGGATGATCTTCGATGGCGAAATTCTCCTGACAAAAAATGGAGAGTTACTTGGAAGAAACGAACTCCTTGCATTTCAGGATTTTCAGGTTTTAAGCTTTGATCTCGAACCTAAAGTCCAAAAAGTGGCTCCTGTTATTTCCAAAGAAGAAGAATTTGTTCAGGCGTCTGCTTTGGCACTTTTTGATTACCTGCGGAAAAGTAAAAGCAAAGGTTTTGTACTTTCTCTCTCGGGAGGAGCCGACTCCTCCTCAATAGCGATATTAATAGCTGAAATGGTCCGAAGAGGCCTGGCAGAACTTGGACAACAGATTTTCTGTGAAAAAATTGGGTTGGATTACAATCCGGAATCCCCTTTTTCAGAAAAAGAGCTCGTGGGCAAATTACTTACTACCGCCTATCAGGGAACCAAAAACTCATCTACTGACACATTTGAAAGTGCAAAAACTCTTGCAGAAAGCATAGGTGCAGTTTTTTACAGCTGGACCATCGATGAGGAAGTAAGCAGCTACACTCAAAAGATTGAAACTGCAATTGGTAGAAAATTGACTTGGGAGAAGGACGATATCACGCTTCAAAACATACAAGCCAGAAGTCGGTCACCGATCATCTGGATGTTAGCCAATCTCAACAATGCACTTTTACTCAATACTTCCAACAGAAGTGAGGGAGATGTCGGCTACTCCACCATGGATGGTGACACGAGCGGAAGCATCTCCCCTATTGCAGCTGTGGATAAATTTTTCATCCTTCAGTGGCTTAGATGGGCCGAGAAAAACCTGAACAGATCGGGCTTGGCTTTAGTAAATTCTTTGCAACCAAGTGCCGAGCTCCGGCCACTGGAAAGAACCCAGACTGACGAGGCTGACTTGATGCCTTATTCGGTGATTATCGAAATTGAAAAATTGGCCATTCGGGACAGAAGATCACCCATGGATGTCTACCTGATTTTGGCGGACGAACTTGATATACCCGGACCCGTTTTAAAAGAATATATCAAAAAATTCTTCCGACTTTGGTCCAGAAATCAGTGGAAACGTGAAAGAGTAGCTCCTTCTTTCCATTTGGATGAATTTAATATTGACCCCAAAACGTGGTATCGCTTCCCTATTTTATCAGGAGGCTATGCCGAAGAACTAGAACTTTTAGATCAACTCTAATATAAATTTCATGCTTGAATCTTTCCTTAGTTATGTAGTCTGGGATCCAAATCCTGCGGTTTTTCCAGGCTTTGAACGCCTTCGCTGGTACAGTCTGCTTTTCGCTTTGGGATTTATTATTTCCCAGCAAGTCATGGTTTACTTCTTCAGAAAAGAAGGCCAAAAAGAAGAGCTGGTTGATAAATTGACCATTATCATGGTATTGGCTACCATCATCGGAGCAAGATTAGGACATGTCCTGTTTTATGAACCTGAAAAATATTTGAGCAATCCACTTGCTATTTTGAAAGTTTGGGAAGGCGGATTAGCCAGCCATGGCGCTGCAGTCGTTATTTTATTTTCCCTTTGGGTTTATTCGAAAAGGACTCCAGGTCAAAACTATCTTTGGGTACTTGATCGCATTGCAATTGTGACAGCGATGACAGGAGCTTTAATTCGATTTGGAAACCTGATGAACTCTGAAATAGGCGGACAAGACACCGGAACAGATTCGGGATTTGTCTACGCCTTGGATGCGGAGGAGATCTTACAATCCTTGAAAGTGCCTGTAGAATCTATCGAAGCCTATAAACCAGAAGATCGCTCGGGAGAATTGCAGGGAAATGGAATTGTCCCGGTCAACATTGATCTGAAAATTACCAAAGGATCTTATGCTCTGGAAGATCTTGAATCCACTCTTCAGCGAGATATAAAATACGCCCTTACCCAGTTCAATTCATCTAAACAATATCTTGCAGAGCCTTTGGAAACTCCATTGGACTTTACCATTTCCGATAAAGGAGACCATTATCTGACTACTGTCAGGACATTTGGAAGAGCTAAGTATCCAACCCAGATATACGAGTCAATATCCTATTTGCTGATTTTCCTGGGTCTATTTGCAATCTGGTACAAATACACTTATAGAACCCCGGAGGGTTTACTTGTAGGATTATTCATGATTTTCGTGTTCGGTACGAGATTCTTCTGGGAATTTTTTAAAGAAACCCAAGTTGATTTTGAGAAAGACATGTCCCTCAATATGGGACAATTGCTCAGTATACCTCTAGTGGTCTTTGGAGTGATTCTTGTCATACTGGCTTTGAAAAGAGGGTTAAAACCAATAAAAAGTTAGGGGACCGGGTCATGCCCGTGGCCTCCCCAAGGATTACAACTTGCAATACGTTTTATTCCAAGCCAACCGCCTTTGAAAACTCCATGTTTCAAAATAGCCTCTTTCGTGTATTGGCTGCAGGTTGGGGTGTATCGACAGCTGGCAGGAAGTAATGGTGAGATGGTGTATTGATAAACCAAAACTGGAAATATGGCTATCTTGCGGATAATGTCTTTAACCATGGATTCACCCGAAAAGGGCTGAGTTTCGTAAGTAACCAAAATTAATCAAAGTGAATTCCCAATTGCATCCTCAATTTTTAAATATCCTCCTTTCATTCACTTTGGTGATGTGCTTTTGGTTGGGATGCAGCACTTCCTCTGCTATTGCCCAGACAGATACCAGCTTGGAGCCTGCTGTTCAAACTACTCCTGAGCGGGTGAAAGTGAATAATATTTTTATCATCGGAAATGAGAAGACCCAAAAGTCGGTAATCCTTCGTGAGTTAGACTTTACGACTGATTTCTTTTACGACTGGGAGACTTTTATGGGAATTCTAGTGGCTGATCAGAAAAAAATCTATAATCTCCGCCTCTTTACCTCCGTCGAGATTACCCCATTGATTGTTGGTCCTGAGGAAGTTGAAGTGCTAATTACAGTCAAAGAGAGATGGTATATTTTACCCTCTTTGATTTTCCAACTTGCCGATCGAAATTTTGCAGAATGGTGGACAAACCAGAATGCGGATTTTTCAAGGGTGAATTTTGGATTGAAAGTCAGTCACAGCAACGTGGGAGGACGAAATGAAAAATTGCGCTTCTCGGGCCAATTGGGATTTACCAAAGCGATCGATTTTCAATACACCATCCCTTTCATCGATAAGAATCAAAAGCATGGTTTGGCTTTTCAGTTTACTCTTTTCGATCAGAAAACTCTTGCTATCAAGTCTGAAAATAATCGACAAGTATTCTATACTTCAGATGCTGAAGATGTGCTTCGCAAAAATATGTCTGCCGCTATCCGATATTCTTATCGAAGGACCTTTTACAACACACACAATTTCACATTGGGATACAACTCCACTTGGGTAAGCCCGTTGGTTTTGCAACAGAGTCCTGACTATTTCCAGCATGGATCCAATAAGCTTCGCTACCTGTTTGCTACCTATTCCTTCCGACACGACAAAAGAGATAATGTCGCTTACGCCACTCAGGGTGAACTTCTTCAACTCACAGCGACCAAATACGGGATCCTGTTTGTGGATGAACTGGACGAAGTAGAAGTGAATGTCGTTGCAAACAAGTATTTCAAATTCAACGAGAAATTCCACTTTAACAGCGGACTTACAGCCAACTGGTTTTTGAGTGTTCAGCAGCCTTATTCCTTGGTCAGAGGCATTGGATACAACCCCAATTTCATCAGAGGCTACGAGCTAAATGTCATCGAAGGACAGCAGTTGTATGTTCACAAAAACAGCTTCCGTTGGAAATTTGTAGACTGGGCCATCGATATTTCAAACATTGTCCCCCTTGAGCAATTCAGCACGATCCCGATCCGCTTGTATTGGAGTGCAAATTTTGACCACGGCTATGTCAAAGACAGAAATAACATTCCTGAAAATACGAGATTAACAAATCAGTACCTTTTTGGATATGGTACCGGCATTGACTTGGTAGGTTTTTATGATGCCGTGTTCCGTTTTGAATACTCCAGAAACGATCAGAAAGAAGGTACATTCTTCTTCAACTTCAGGGCGCCGTTTTAATTACTTGCTTTCCTTTTTCAATTCTTAGTAATCGATTAATTTTTAATCGAATAAATAACTGATACTATTTTTTTTTAATTATTTAACTAAATTACTATTCGTTTTTTTCCGAATAGATGAAGCACTCAGTTTTTTTCTGCTTCCTGTTTTTGGTTTTTTTGTCTCTGAAAGCCCAAACAGATCC
>VFKK01000042.1 GCA_009885605.1 Cyclobacteriaceae bacterium
CATCATTTGATTAGATTCTTCGAAACGCAATCCTGCAGGATAATAACCACCCGACCAGGGATTGTGGAGGGAAGTTTGGTCAGAACCTATTTCAACAAGGATGTTTTCATGATCCAATCTCTCCCAGACGTCCACCACATTTCCAAGATAAGCGATCGAAACGACCTCTCCCTTAGCTTTTGCTATCCGGACTCTTGTGACCAAATCTTCAAGGTTTTCGATCAATTCATCCACCCAGCCCTGGGAATGTCTTTTCCTCGCTGCCGCAGGATTCACCTCTGCGCAAATCGTGATGCAACCGGAAATATTTCCAGCTTTGGGTTGAGCTCCGCTCATTCCTCCCAAACCTGATGTAAGGAAGATTTTGCCTTTGGGTTTTTGACCTGATTCCAGCTTTCTCCGGAATGCATTCATTACCGTAATCGTGGTTCCGTGGACGATTCCCTGCGAGCCGATGTACATATAAGATCCCGCTGTCATTTGACCATATTGTGTGACGCCAAGAGCATTGAATCGCTCCCAGTCATCCTGTTTAGAGTAATTCGGGATCATCATTCCATTCGTCACGACCACACGCGGAGCATCGGTAGAGGAGGGGAAAAGCCCCATCGGATGACCGGAATACATATGCAAAGTTTGCGATTCAGTCATCTCAACCAGGAATTTCATGGTGAGGAGATATTGCGCCCAGTTTTGGAAAACTGCTCCATTTCCACCGTAAGTAATCAATTCATGAGGATGCTGAGCAACCGCCGGATCCAGATTGTTTTGGATCATAAGCATAATCGCAGCTGCTTGTAGGGTTGTGGCAGGATACTCCTGAATCGGTCTGGCAAACATGGAATAGTCTGGCTGAAACCGGTACATATAGATCCGTCCGTAGGTTTCCAGTTCTTCTAAAAATTCTGATGCAAGTTCTTGATGCCATTCCTTTGGAAAATAGCGAAGGGCATTTCTGAGGGCCAGTTTCTTTTCCCCCAAACTCAAAACATCCTTTCGTTTGGGAGCGTGAGAGCGTGAGACATCCCTCTTTTTTTTAGGTGGAAGCTGAGTGGGGATTCCTTGTGCGAGTTGATCCTGAAAAGTCATTTGAATTGCGAGTTTGTTGTTCATCAAACCATAAAATCTAAAATCTCTTATCTAAAATCTTTTCTCCTTTTTTCCAAACCTGCACAGGTTTCATTGTTCCTTGGTGGTAGAGGATTTCCTGAAAATCGGAGGTTGGGAAAAGACAGAAATCACTCAATGATCCGGCTTTTAATCTTCCTCGATCTTCCAATCCAAGTGCTGCTGCTGCACGGAAAGTAATTCCTGCTAAAACTTCTGCAGTGCTGAGTTTTTCAAAGGTCGCGAGTATCGAAGCCTGTGAGAGTAAGTCTCCCATTGGAGCTGAGCCCGGATTCCAATCCGAGGCAATTGCCAAAGCGCCGCCTCGATCGAGGATTTTTCGGGCAGGAGTGAAGGCACAACCCAAACCCAAAGATGCTCCCGGCAAAGCCACAGCGATCACCTCGGAATTAGCCAAAAGACTAATTTCTTTTTCGGTGGAAGCCTCTAGATGGTCTGCGGAATTTGCTCCGAACAGGATCGCTATTTCCGAGCCGCCCGGATTGAATTGATCCGCATGAACTGTAAGATCGAATCCTGAATCTTTTGCTTTTTGGAAATAGGGCTTGATTTCTTCGGGTGAAAAAGCACTCCTTTCTACAAAAGCATCGATTCGATTCGTGAGCTTTTCATATTTCAGGATGAGAAAGAGTTGCTCGCTGATTTCATCCAAATATTCTGAGTTTGAGCCCGTGAAGTCCCGCGGTTTCATATGGGCTGCCAGGCAAGTTGGTATCAGATCGGCAGATGTCGAATCGTTTGCTTTATTGATCGCCCGAAGCATTTTCAATTCTTCCTCGACGCTCAAACCATACCCGGATTTCACCTCAATTGTGGTCACTCCTTGTGCAAGGTGGCGATTGGCGTTTTGGATTGTTTTTTCAGTTAATTCGTCCAAACTCAGTATCCTCGTTTGGGTGACTGTATCCCAGATTCCTCCGCCGGAGTCTGCGATTTCGAGGTATGTTTTCCCAGAGTTTCGCATCGCAAAATCTCTCGCCCGGCTGCCTCCAAAACAGATATGCGTATGACAATCAACAAAACCCGGAACTGCTAAATGATCACCGATTAACTCAATTAATTCCGCTCCAAGGGTTTTTGCTTTTGCCTTTAGACTTTCAAAATTTCCGACTTCAAGAATTTTTCCTCCTTCGATCAGAATTCCTGCGTTTTCCAAAATTTCCAATTGCTCATCCTTCAAAGCACCTTTCAACGGAAGATGATCCATCGTCAGGATTTGGGTGATCGGACCGATGAGTTTGAGGGTTTTCATTTTTAATGGTTTATGGTAATGGGATTGGAAATCCCTTTTTATCTGGAGTTCCGGATTGCAAATCCGGAACAGCGGAGAAATTTTAAAATTTAAACAACTCGCGCCACTCTGTTTCAAAAGCCAGATTTTCGTCTTTGGCTACTTTTTTAGCAAGGGCTATCAATTCGCCGGATTGAATCAATTCGATTGCTGTTTCCATGTCTTCGTACATCACCCGATCCTTCACGACCGGTTCGATTTTTTCCCGAACCCGATTGTAAATCGCAGTCATGATTTTTCCTGACTTCATTGGAGCATGATAATCTACCGCTTGCGCAGCATAGAATAGCTCAATTCCCAGAATTTTCTCCACATTTCCGATTACCTGAAGTGCCTTTCTGGCACCGATACTTCCCATGCTCACATGGTCTTCCTGACCCAGTGAAGTTGGGATGCTGTCTGCGGAAGATGGGAAGCAAAGTCCTTTATTTTCCGAAGCCAGGGCCGCCGTCGTGTATTGAGGAATCATCAGTCCGGAATTCAATCCGGTTTCTTTCAGTAATAATTTTGGTACGCCCGGCGTGTCTCCGCATAAGGAAAGATAGATTCTCCGGTCAGAAATATTTCCCAATTCGGAAGCTGCAAGGCATGCATAGTCAAGCGGCAGAGCGATTGGTTGGCCGTGAAAATTGCCTCCGGAAATGGTGTGGGTTGCATCAAAAACGATCGGATTGTCAGTCACAGAATTGATTTCAATTTCGATCGCATCTTTGAGATGAAGCCATGCATTTCGCGAAGCGCCGTGAACTTGGGGCATACAACGCAAGGAATAGGGATCCTGAACCCGGGCGCAATTCAAATGGGAATTGACGATTTCTGAATTCTGAAGTAGGTTCAGAATAGTTTGAGCCACATGTTTATTTCCTGCGAAAGGCCTCAATTGATGCAGTTCAGGTGAAAATGGTTTGATCGAACCCATCAATCCTTCCAGCATCATCGCACCTGTAATGTCTGCATGGACGAGCAGGTTATTCAATCGATCTACGACTTTCACTCCGTAAGCCGCCATGAATTGAGTGCCGTTGATCAGAGCGAGGCCTTCTTTTGGACCCAATGAAAGCGGAGCTTTCGAGAGGTGGTTCAGGACTTTTTGGGTCGGGGTGATTTCTCCTTCGAAATAAACTTTTCCCAACCCAATCAAAGGCAAAAACAAATGTGAAAGTGGGGCCAAATCCCCGGAAGCGCCCACCGAACCCTGAATCGGGACAACCGGAATGATATCATTTTCGAGCATCCAGGCGATTCTCTCAAGCGTTTCCACCCGGATTCCTGAAAACCCCTGTGACAAAGCCTGGAGTTTCAACACCATCATTAGCTTCGAAATTTCCACAGGAACAGGTTCGCCTAACCCGACAGCATGGCTTTTCAGTAGATTTTCCTGTAAAGTCTGGGTATCTTCTGCTGAGATTTTGCTGGTGCAAAGGGGCCCAAACCCGGTGTTGATTCCATAAACGGCATGCTCGCCCTGTGCGATTTCTGCCACAGCTTTTGCGGAAGCCAAAACTTTTTCCCGGGTTTGGGAGCTAAAAATCCCTTTAGTTTCCTTTCTGGCAAGTTTTAAGGCTTTCGAACAAGTCAGAAGATCTTGGCCGTAGTGAAAAATTTCCATTGAATATGGGTTTAAATTCAGAATTCAAACAAATGTAATGTGTACTTTTGATACTTATTGATACCATATATATCAATAGTCAATAACCAATGGGCATCAATGGAACTTAGGCATTTATACTATTTCAAGGCAGTAGCAGAGGAACTGAACTACCGGAAAGCCTCTGAACGGTTATTTATTTCCCAGCCTGGACTTAGCCGGCAGATCAAGCAATTGGAGGAAATGTTGGGTGTTCAGCTATTTGATCGTGATAAAAAACATGTAGCACTGACCGCTGCGGGAGTTTTCTTTAAAGAGGAAGTAGACTTTGTCCTGAATCATCTAGAACTGACCAAAAGCCAATTAAATTTGATCGACGCTGGAAAAATAGGAGAGTTGAGAATCGGATTTTTGGGTTCGGCATCCAATCGGATTTTGCCGGATTTGCTTGCTAAACTCAATTCCCAACAACCACTCATCAGCACGAGTTTGGAGGAATTGAGTAATGCTATGCAGGTAGAGATGATCCAGAAAGATAAGTTGGATCTGGGTTTTGTTCGGATGGCTTCAGTGCCGGAGGGATTGGAAATGAAGACGGTCTTGAGGGATTCATTCTCGCTTGTGGTTCCCGAAAATCATCCTATTGGAACAGCTGTTTTCAGTTCAGTCAATCAGTTTAAAGACGAGTCATTTATTCTTTTTTCGAGCGATTACAGCAATCTTTACTTTGAACAAATCATGAGTATTTACAGAGACGCGGGTTTTTCGCCAAAGATTCGTCACAAGTCGGTGCATGCGCTTACTATATTTAAGTTGGTGGAGATTGGTTTGGGTGTTGCGATTGTTCCGACCTCACTGAAAGAAGGCTATGACCTGAAAGTAAGATTTATGGAAATCCCTGAAATTTCTCAGTTTA
>VFKK01000255.1 GCA_009885605.1 Cyclobacteriaceae bacterium
ATAATCTGAACAGAACCCAAATTGGAATTGATCAGGGGGCTTCCTCTACGCTTCCATATATCTGGATCAAAGACCTGACAAACGAAACCAAAAATTCAATTGCAACCAGAAAGGTTACAAAAGCAAGTTTTGCAATTGAAGGTAAAATCAATAAGTCAATTGAAGGTAAAAATGTATTGGCATGGGTAGAAGGAACAGATCCTGCATTAAAAAATGAGTTTGTATTGCTTTCGGCTCATTATGATCACGTAGGAGTTGGCAAGCCGGATGCGGAGGGAGATTCAATCTTCAACGGTGCAAGAGATAATGCTGTCGGAACCATAGCTGTCCTGAATGCAGCCAGATATTTTGCGGCAAATCCACCAAAACGATCTGTTCTATTGGCTCTTTGGACTGCCGAAGAAAAGGGTCTGCTGGGAAGTGGCTATTTTGCCAACAACCCTTTAATTCCTTTGAATCAAATTGTTTTCAACCTGAATATTGATAATGCAGGCTATAACGACACTTCGATCATTACTGTAATTGGCCTGGGAAGGACCTCCGGGGACAATCTGATAAGTGAGGCTGTGGCTGAATATGGTCTGAAAGCAACAGCAGATCCATCTCCTGAGCAAGGACTTTATGACCGATCAGACAATGTGAATTTTGCCCGAAAAGGAATTCCTGCTCCCAGCTTTACGCTAGGTTTTACCGCTTTTGATGATACAATCACACAATACTATCATAAAGCTGCTGATGAGACTAAATCCTTTGACATGGACTATGCGACTCTTTATTGGAAGTCTTATATCCTTGCTGCGCAAAAGATAGCTGAGACATTAGAAAAGCCCGTCTGGCAGACTGGAGATAAATACGAAAGTGTTGGAAAAACGCTTTACGGAAATTAATTAGTAATCGACATTATAACTGAAAAGTCCTTCTCCGAAGGGCTTTTCTATTTTTTTCAAAAGTCTTAACTTGTGAGTCTGATTTTTATCATTGTTCCTTTTTTTTACGCAGGTATGAATAATTTAGCCAAACATCTTCCCAAAGTATTTGTAAGTCACTCCTGGCGAGACAAAAGGTTGGCGATGGAAGTCACCGATGGTCTCAGAAATTTGAATTGCGCAAATGTCTGGATGGATTTTGAGAATATGATTCCAGGTAAATCAATCGATGAAAGCCTCCGGGAGGAATTAGCGAAAATGGATTATATGATTTTGATTTGGACAATTAATTCCGCGTTGAATGAAAATGTTGCCAATGAAATGAACTGGGCAAAACAACTTCAAATTCCAATTATTCCCTGTTATTTTGAATTTGATGAAAAGGGAAGTCCATTTCCAGAACAAATTGATGCGATCAAAGGAATCCTCGGAATTGAGTTTCGAAAAATGAACCAAGGCCTGGTTGCACTTTTTCACACGCTGCAGCATCATACCCAAAAAACATTACCCACCGAAATTAAAGAGGACCTCCATTCCCAAATGACCCTCCTAAAAAAAATGGAGGCTCTCAACGGTTATCTTGTCAACTATAGAAATATCAAAAACACGGGAGATGACCGAAAATACTGGATCGGAAAAGTTATGGATGTACTGGAATCTTTAATCCTAGCCGGAGGAAATGAAAACCTGATAGATCAATTTATGAATTCCCTTGGAGGCTTGGAAACTTCAGATCCTGAAGCTTATGAAGCTGTAAAACCGCGATTAGAATCCTACCTCAGAGGTAAATAAATTGTTCTAGTAAAGCATTCCGGCGATAGTTGCAGTCATCAAACAAGCCAAAGAAGCGGCCATCAGAGCTCTCAGGCCTAATCTGCTCAAGTTTCCCTGTTGATTTGGAGCTACAATACTGATTCCCCCCAATTGAATAGCAATTGAACTGAAATTTGAAAAACCACAGAGTGCGTAAGTTGCAATTACTATAGACTTGGCCGAAAGAGTACCTGCTTCTTTCATCTCAGCCAAACTCAAATAGGCCACA
Source organism: Cyclobacteriaceae bacterium (assembly GCA_009885605.1). Taxonomy (GTDB): domain Bacteria; phylum Bacteroidota; class Bacteroidia; order Cytophagales; family Cyclobacteriaceae; genus Algoriphagus. Next base: position 1,969 of record VFKK01000255.1, read on the forward strand.
AATTCGTTGATAACTGTTTTCTGACCCAAAAGACTGCCTACCTGAAGCGTGTCAGCCCATTCAACCCCGATTACCCAGGCAAAAACCCGGAAGACTTGTCCGAAAAGATATTCTAAAGAAAACCCCTGAAACTGACCACCGGTTGAATTGATCACCATAGCGTTTAACCCGGTGTATTCACCTATCATCCCAGTCAGAACGTAATTTAAAGCAGCAATGACAGCGATAAAAGCTAAGAGCATTGCCCCAACGTTAAGCGCCAGTTTCAACCCTTCGGAAGCACCAATAGACATCGCATCGATCAGGTTCACACCCATGCTTTCTTTATTCACTTCCAGCTTTTCCGAAATCTTATCTTTCTCTAGTTCAGGAATAAAAATCTTCGACATCACGATCGCTGCGGGTGCGTTCATAATACTTGCTCCCAGCAAATATGCGGCAAAACGGCTTTGCTCTTCCATGCTGTCCCCGCCCAGAAACGCAACATACCCGGCTAAAACTCCACCTGCAATCGTCGCCATGCCTCCTGTCATCAGGCACATCAATTCAGACTTGGTCATATGTGGAATAAAAGGACGAACCAGAAGAGGGGCTTCGGTTTGACCAAGAAAAATATTGCCTGCTGCTGATAAACTTTCTGGTCCTGAAAGTCTCATGGTGCGGGCCATAACCCAGGCAATTCCAAACACAACTTTTTGCAAAACACCCAAATAATACAAACCTGCAGAAACAGTTGAGAAAAAGATAATGGTTGGTAAAACCTGGAAAGCGAAAATGAAACCGAATCCGTCACCTGCCAGGTCTCCGAAAATAAATGCGGCCCCGTCTCTGCTGAAACTTAAAAACTTTACAAACCCATCACTTAATATCGAAAAACCAGATGCCACTAAAGGAACTTTGGTGATCAAAACTCCGAAAACAAGTTGAAGTGATATTCCTATGCCTACAAGACGCCAGTCAATTTTTTTCTTGTGGCTTGAAAAAATAAATGCTACCAAAACGATAACAGCTAAACCAATGACTCCTCTCAAATAATCCATTTAGTATTTTTTACAAAACCGAAGGCCAAAAATAGGTAAGTCAGGGTCATAAAAAAAGCCTGGTTTAACCCAGGCTTCCAATTGTATTAATTTCTTTTATTTATTTCATCTCTGATCCTGGCGGCTCGCTCATAATCTTCATTTGCAATAGCTTTTTCAAGCATTTGGTTAAGTTTGTCCAGGCTGAAATCCTTTAAAGAGCTTTCCTTTTTTGCTGTGATTTTTTGAGACTGGGCTTTTGGATCCGATTTTTCATTTTTGTTTTCTACCTCATAATGCTCTACTGCGCCTTCTGACATTGCTTTTTCGGAACAGAAAACTGCGCAACCAAAACGAATAGCTATCGCAATAGCGTCGGAAGGTCGAGCATCAATTTCAACTTCAGTCTGGCTGCTTTTGCATTGAATCTTTGCATAAAACACTCCTTCTTTCATGTCGGTGATTACAATCCTGTCTACCTCAAAATTGAATCCTGCCGCGAATGACTTGAACAAATCATGAGTCATGGGTCGGTTAGGAATTATTTTTTCGATTTCAAGCGCGATAGCCTGGGCTTCAAACATCCCAATGACAATCGGTAATCTCCTTTTTCCACCCACTTCTCCCAACACCAGAGTAAATGACCCTGACTGCGAATGGTTGGACGAAAGGCCCAGAATCTCAAGTTCTATGAGTTTTTCCACAAAAATTTATAGTTCAGCTTTTAGTGCTTCTGTCAATTTAGGAACTATTTCGAAAGCATCTCCAACAATTCCATAATCCGCTGCTTTGAAAAAAGGTGCCTCCGGATCTTTGTTAATCACAACGATGTTTTTCGATGAATTAACACCTGCAAGATGTTGAATCGCACCTGAAATTCCAATAGCAATGTATAAACTTGGGGCTACTTTTATTCCCGTTTGTCCCACATGTTCATGGTGAGGCCGCCAGCCGATATCTGAAACTGGTTTGGAGCATCCTGTTGCAGCTCCAAGCGTTTTGGCAAGTTCCTCAAGCATTCCCCAGTTTTCAGGACCTTTCATTCCCCTGCCGCCCGATACAACAATGTCTGCCTCAGGTAAAAGAACCTCACCGGTAGCTCTTTCGGTTGATAAAATTTTAGAGGCGAAATCGGAAGCATCCAAGGAAACTTCGAATGTCTCAACAATCGCCGGAGCACCATCGGTTTTCAAATCGATTGCATTCTTTTTAACAGCAAGAATTTTGTTTTCTGTAGAGATAGAAGCCTCGGCAAACGCTTTACCAGTGAAAATACTTCTCTTCACCAAATATCCCGAACTTGTATTCGGCAACTCAACTACATTACTGACCAAACCTGCACCCAACTTGATTGATAATCTTGCAGCGACAGCATCTCCTAAAGATGATTTTGCCAAAATCAGAGTCTTTGCTCCAACCTTTTTGAAGGCTTGAGCCACAGCACTTGAATGAGCTTGAATCACTCCTTCACTCAATCTTGGATCAGTCACATGAAGGACTTTTGCAGCTCCTGCAGTTCCGATACCTACTAATTCCGCTTCAGAAAAAGTACCTAATGCCAATGCAACCACTTCTCCCTCACCTGTTTTTGCGGCAAGGGCATTTGCAAAAGAAACAGCCTCTAAACTGGTCTTTTTTACTTTACCTTCAGATTGTTCTATATAAATTAAAATGGACATAAAATCTTGATTTTAAATAGTTTGTAAAAATTCTATTAAAGCACTTTTGCTTCATTTTTGAGAAGTCTTACCAACTCCTTCACATTATCTTTATCAATGAGTTTCACTGCTCCTTTTGCTGGAGGCAATTGATAGCTGGTCGCTTCTGCTTGTGTTTCCTGTGAAACCGGCTCCACTACATTCAATGGCTTGGTACGGGCAGACATGATGCCTCTCATGTTCGGGATTTTCCATTCAGCAATCGGTTCCTGGCAACCCGCAATCAAAGGTAAACTTGCTTCCAGAATTTCTTTTCCTCCCTCAATCTCCCGGGCCATTTTCACAGTGGTTCCTTCCAAATCCAGTTTCATTACCGGCGAAAAAGAAGGAATTCCCAAAAGTTCACCTACCATTCCATGCACCATTCCCCCATTAAAGTCAATGGACTCCCGACCCATAAAAATCAAATCATACCCTCCGGCTTTTGCGTAATGAGCGATTTGTTTTGCTACGAAGAAGGAATCTTTCGGAGCAGAATTGACCCGAATCGCATCATCAGCTCCAATGGCAAGCGCTTTTCTCAAGGTTGGTTCAGTCTCCGCTTCCCCGACGTTAAGAGCAGTCAGGGTTCCCCCAGTCTGATCTCTAAGCTCCACTGCACGGGCCAAAGCATAATCATCATAAGGTCCAATTATAAATTGAACACCCGTCGTATCAAATTTGGTATTGTTAGCAGTAAACTGAATCTTGGAGGTAGTATCGGGTACGTGGGTGATACAAACAAGAATCTTCATTGGATTAGATTTATATTATTTTAGATTTATTTCGTGTGAAATTAACAGTCACTGGTTAATTAAAAAAACTATTCATGGGCAATTTGGACAGGTTACAACTTCTTATTCAATTCACAAAGGAAGAACCTGAAAACCCTTTCAATTGGTATGCTTTAGCTTTAGAGTATATTAACTCCGATCCCGAGGAAACGACTGGAATTTTTGATGAACTTTTGAAATCTCATCCGGATTACCTCCCAACTTATTACACTTCCGCTCAGTTTTTCGCCGGGCAAAATCAACCGGAGAAAGCCAAACAAATTTTTGAATCAGGAATTGATCTGGCGGAAAAACTGAAGGAGATTAAAGCCTTGAAGGAATTGAAAAATGCCTTCCAAAACTTCATCTTCGAAAATGATCTCGATTAGCCTAAATTTTTAATTCCCACAACAATGAGATTCTTTTAAATTTCTCATTCTAAAGGCTTCTTTTGTTTTGAAACAAATAAAGCGAGAATTTTTTAGAGCTTTTTGTCTGGTTCTTCACCAGATTTTTCATAAAAATGCATGGATCATTAAGAGTTTAGAAAATATTTAATATGTATGTACGCTTTCTTGCCACTAGCCAAATAAAACAAGCTCTGAAGTTCAAAAGCAGCAACTGTGGTCAGTCGACCGTAGTCTGTGGACGATTTGACCTTGCC